>CAMCUA010000020.1 GCA_945878455.1 Asaia bogorensis
TCCGCCTCGCGCAGCTTGCCGATAACTTCTTCAGGCCCGTGCTTCTTGCCCATGTTCCGTCTCCTTCAGGGTCCAGTCTAAGTTAACTTTTGGACCGCTCTAAAGGGGGCAGATCAACCTGGTCGGATTTACCTACCAGCATTTGGGCGGCCTGCGCTCCACCAGGGACGACATCCTGGCGGCGCGCCCGATCGAATGGATATTGACTTGGCTCGGCAAACAAAAAGACCGTGCCGAGGTCTATCAACCGCAGCCTTATGAGCAGCTCGCCAAAGTATTGCGCTCCGGCGGCTGGATCGATAAGGCGGACGACGTGCTCATCGCGCGCAACGACTATCAGCTCCTGCATCCGACGACGCCATGGGCGACGAAAGCCTGGATGGCCGTCAAATGGGCGCTGATCGGCTATGGCCTCGAGGTCTGGCTGTCGATCGTCTGGTTGTTTGGACTGCAGATCGTCAGCACCATCGTCATGGCCAAATCGCCCATCGGGCGGGAAATCGGCTGGATGCGGAGCGCCTTCTATTCGATCGACACGTCGATGCCGTTCGTCGAGCTCAATCCTTTGGTCCACAACGAATTATCGGAACAGTCGCCGCAGGTCCTGAAGTATTACTTCGCCGTTCACCGCATCCTGGGGCTGATCCTGGTGACCTTCCTTGCCGCTGGCATGTCGGGCCTGACCAGCAATCAATAGGCGGCGGGGCCCAACAGAGCCTTGCGGAAGCGGTCCTTCAGGGTGACGCCGTCCTTTGGCGGCAAGACCAACGGTAGATCCTCGGCGCGCACCTTGATGACATGCAGCACCGGCCCCTCGGCCGCCAGGATGGCGGGAAGGGAAGCCGTCAACCCGACATCGTCGGCGACCGTCGCCGTCAGCAGCCAACCGGCGGCCTTGGCCATGGCGGCCAGATCGACGTCATGGGCGGTATGGGTGACCTGCATGCCGGTTTCGCCGTAACGTTCGTTATCGAAAACCGCCACGGACAGATTGCGCGGCCGATGCACCATGACCGTGGCCAGCATGCCGAGCCCCATCAGGAACTCGCCGTCGCCAGTGACGGCCAGGACCCGCCGCCGCGGTTGCGCCAAGGCAAGCCCGAGCCCGATGGCAACGGCACCGCCCATGGCGCCCCACAGGGGAAAGCTCAGGTCGCGGTCGCCCGCCGCCGTCACGTCCCAGGCTGGCGCGCCCAGGCCGGCGATGACCAGCACGTCGCCGCAACCGGCAAGCAGACGGGGCATCACTTGGCGCCGGCGCAGGGGGTACAATTCAGCCCGGGCGGCGACGTCGTTGCGGCGCGGCGCTGCTGGCTTGGTTGACTTGGTTGGCGTCGATGTTTTGCGTTTCATGGATTATCGCCCGAACGTCTTGATGCCGATAAGGCGTTGCGAAATCAGTACCGCGGCCGCCGCCGGCCCGTCGTAGGCGATGCGCCCGGCGGCATAGACGGTTTCGGCCATATCGTCGGCCTTGTCCACCTCGTGAACCAAAGCGCCGGACATCTCCAGCATGGCGGCGCAGTTCTGTCCCATCGGCACCTGCCAGGGATTGAACTCGCCCCATTGACCGCGCATGGTCACCAGCATCAACAGGGGAAAGCGGCAGGCGCGGGTCAGCGACAGCATGTTGATGCAGTTGCCGACGCCGCTGCTCTGCATCAGCAGCACGCCTTTCTCCCCGCCCAACCAGGCGCCGGCAAGAACGGCGATACCCTCCTCCTCAGTGGTCAGCGGCTGCGCTTTCATCTTCGCGTCGTTGCCGCAACGCTCGATCAGCCGCCGGTGGCCGGCATCTGGCACATAGGCCACCTGCGCCACGCCTAGGGTGCCCAATACCTCGTGTACGGCTGCCGACCAATCTGCCGCGGGTGCCGTGGCGTTCATCGTTCCATCCTCGTAAAATCCGTTTCCGATACCCACCGCTGCATAGCACGCCCCCGGAACGGTGGGCCAGATGCCGATTGCCATACCCGAGGCCGCCGCCTCGATGCTAACCTGTCCGCATCTCAACCCATTCGCAGCGGATCGCGCCATGCCTTTTGTCGATGAACCGGTTGAAACCCTGCGCGACCTGATCGACGGCGCCAGGAAAGTGGTGGTCTTTACCGGCGCCGGCATCAGCACCGAATCGGGCATCCCGGATTTTCGGTCGCCAGGCGGCGTCTGGGAACGCAACCGGCCTGTTTCCTATCAAGCGTTCCTGGCCTCGGCCGACGAGCGGCGGCGCTACTGGCGCCAGAAGTTCGACAGCCACGATGCCATCGTCAACGCCCAACCCAATGCCGGCCATCGCGCCGTCGCGGCGATGATCCGCTCCGGCAAGGCGACAACGGTGGTGACGCAGAATATCGACGGGCTGCACGTCCGCTCCGGCGTGCCGGACGACAAGGTGGTCGAACTGCACGGCAATACGACCTATGCCCACTGTCTACAATGCGCGACAATCTACGACCTCGACCCCATCCGCGTCGCCTTCGAAGCCAAAGGCACCCTGCCCGTCTGCCAGGCCTGCGGCGGCATGGTCAAGCCGGCCACCGTCTCCTTCGGCCAATCGATGCCGGAACAAGCCATGCGGCGGGCCGAAGCGGCGACGCTCGAATGCGATCTGTTCCTGGCTATCGGCTCGTCGCTGGTGGTCTATCCGGCCGCCTCATTTCCGGTATTGGCCAAGGAGAACGGCGCCAAGCTGGTCATCCTCAATCGCGAACCGACGCAGATGGACGCCATCGCCGATCTTGTCATCAACCTGGAGATCGGCCCCACGCTGGCCACCGCCCTGATGGTGAACTGAGGCCTTCAGTCGCCGTCCCGGCCCATGGCCATGGGCTCGGCGCGGACCCAACCGTCGAACTGCTCCGCCGACAGCAAGCCCAGAGCCACGGCTGCCTCCTTCAACGTCGTTCCCTCCGCATGCGCCTTTTTGGCGATGCGTGCGGCGGCGTCATATCCGATGTGCGGAGCCAGCGCGGTGACCAGCATCAGCGAGCGCGAGAGATGGCTGGCAATCCGTTCGCGGTCGGGCTCGATGCCGTCGATGCAACGCTCGCTGAAACTGACGGCGGCATCGGACAGTAGGCGGATCGATTGCAGCAAGGCATCGATCATCATCGGCCGGAAGACGTTGAGCTGCAGGTGCCCTTGCGCACCGCCCATGGCGATGGCGGCGTGATTGCCCATGACCCGGCAGCAGACCATGGTCAGCGCCTCGGCCTGGGTCGGGTTGACCTTACCGGGCATGATCGAGGAGCCGGGCTCGTTCTCCGGCAGGACGAGTTCGCCCAAGCCTGAGCGTGGCCCTGACCCCAGCAGCCGGATGTCGCTGGCGATCTTGAACAGGGAACCGGCGACGGTCTGCACGGCGGCCGAGGCAAAGACCACGGCGTCGCTGCTGGCCAACGCCTCGAAGGCATTGGCGGCGGGCACGAACGGCAGGCCGGTGAGCCGCGCCATCTCCTCGGCGAATGCGCTGGCGAAGCGCGGATGGGCGTTGAGCCCGGTGCCTACCGCCGTGCCGCCCTGCGCCAGTTCGTAGAGACCAGGCAGCGCCGCCTGCAACCGCTCGCCGCCCTTTTCCACCTGCACGGCCCAGGCGCTGAATTCCTGGCCGAGGGTCATCGGCACCGCATCCTGCAGATGGGTGCGGCCGATCTTCACCACGTCGGCGAAGGCCGCTGACTTGGTCGACAGCGCTGCGTTAAGTTTGGCCAGGGCCGGCAGCAAGGCATCCCGGATGGCGCGGACGGCGGCGATGTGCATCGCGGTCGGAAAGGTATCGTTCGACGACTGGCCGCGATTGACATGATCGTTGGGATGAACCGGCTGGCGGCTGCCCAGTGGCTGGCCGAGGATTTCATTGGCCCGATTGGCGATGACCTCGTTGGCGTTCATGTTGGTCTGGGTGCCCGATCCGGTCTGCCAGACGACCAGCGGAAAATGATCGTCCCAACGTCCTTCAGCGACCTCGCCGGCCGCCGTCGCGATGGCATCGGCGATCTTCGCATCGAGTTCGCCCAACCGGCGGTTGACGATAGCCGCCGCTCGCTTTTGCAGGCCAAGGGCATGGATGAAGGGCAGCGGCATGCGCCCGTCGCCGATGGGGAAATTCTCCAGGCTGCGCTGCGTCTGCGCCCCCCAGTAGCGGTCGGCGGGCACGCGCACCGGACCCATGGAGTCCTGCTCGATGCGCGTCGCCAAAGTCGGAGGTTCGGTCATGCCTGCTTTCCTTGCTGGCGGCGGCTCTACCAGAAGCATATGCGGCCGGACATCGCCATAGGCAAGGCGACGGGAAATGTTATCTTCTCGAACCCAGCCTTTCTCAAGCCACACCAAGGAAGACAATCAGATGACCGCCAGATCGCTGGAAGGAAAGACCGCCCTGTTGACCGGTGCCGTCCGCCGCAACGGACGGGCCGCCGCCCTGGCCCTCGCCAAGGATGGCGCCAACATCGTGCTGAACTGCCGCAAGTCGGTGGACGAGGGCAACGCCGTCGTCCACGAGATCGAAGCCGAAGGCGGCCGCGCCTTATTGATCAAGGCCGACATCACCGATGAGGCCGAGGTTAAGGACATGGTGGCGCGCGCCGTCGACACTTTCGGCGGCCTCGACATCCTGGTCAGCAACGCCGCCGACCGCAAGCAGTCGCCACTTTTGGAGATGAGCTTCGCAGAGTGGCAGCACATCACCCGCATCGTCATCGACGGCGCCTTTCTCTGCGCCCGCGCCGTCATCCCCCACATGCTGAAGGCTGGCGGTGGCACCATCGTCACCTTGGGCGGCATCAGCACCTATGTCGGCACTCCCGACCGCGCCCATGTTTGCGCTGCGAAGGCGGGACTGGTCGGCTTTACCCGCGCCATTGCCCAGGAGTTCGGCAGCCGAGGCATCCGTGCTAACTGCGTCTCGCCCGGGCGCATCGGCGGACCCCGAGCAGCCAGCGCCGGCGAACTGCCGGGCAGCTTGGGCGCTAATGGCCCGCCGGTGGGACGCGACGGCTATTGCGAGGAGATCGGCGAGGCGGTGCGCTGGCTGTGCCAGCCGATGCAAGGCTTCGTCAACGGCATGACCCTGCACGTCAACGGCGGCCAATTCATGCCGTGATCTAAAACAGCCATCCTCCAGGTAAGGAACCGTCATGAACCAAACATCCCCGCAGCGCCCGCTCGCCCATCGCCCATTGGAGGGCAAGGTGGCGCTACTGACCGGTGCCGTGCGGCGCAACGGCCTGGCGGCGGCGCAGGCCTTGGCCCGCGACGGCGCGGCCATCGTCATCAACACCCGCAAGTCCGTCGACGAAGGCAAGGCCGCCGTCGCGGCAATCGAGACGCTGGGCGGCAAGGCGATCCTAGCCAAGGCCGATCTCACCAACGAAAAACAGGTCAAGGCGATGTTCGACAAGGCCGTCGACACTTTCGGCGGCATCGACATCCTGGTCAACAACGCCGCTGACCGCACGCGCAAGCCGTTCCTCGAGCACAGCTACGCCGAATGGCAGCACTACGCCTACAATGTCGTCAACGCCGCCTTCCTGTGTTCGCGCCAAGCCATCCCGCACATGCTGACATCCGGCTGGGGCAGCATCGTCAACATCGCCGGGGTCAACGCCTTCATTGGCACGCCGGAGTGCGAAGCCCTGTGTGTTGCCAAGGGCGGCCTGATCGCCCTGACCAAATCGTTGGCCCGCGAGTTCGCCGCCAAAAACATCCGGGTCAACGCTGTAGCACCCGGACGTATCGGCGGCAGCGGGGCGCAAATCTTCGGCGCGGTCCCGGCCACAGGCGACCTTGCGCCGAGCATTCCTGTCGGCCGCGTCGGCTATGTGGAAGAGGTTGCCGAAACCGTGCGTTGGCTTTGCCAGCCGAACCAGGGCTTCATCACCGGCATGACCCTGCACATCAACGGCGGCGAATACATGCCTTGAGCCCGATGCGCCAATTGACGGCGGACGCCTCTCCGCCGCATCGCTTATACTTCGTTCTCATCGGGACGGCGCCAAGCCGTCATCACGCACAGAGGGAGGATCGTTATGAGCAAGGCTCCATCCAATCGCCCGCAGGCCCATCGACCGCTCGAAGGCAAGGTAGCGCTGCTGACCGGCGCGGTGCGGCGCAACGGCCTGGCGGCGGCGAAAGCCTTGGCCCTCGACGGCGCTGCGATCGTCATCAACACCCGCAAGTCGGTCGACGAAGGCAAGGCCGCCATCGCATCGATCGAGAAGCTGGGCGGTAAGGCCATCCTGGTGAAGGCCGACATCACCAACGAAAAACAGGTGAAGGCGATGTTCAAGAAGGCGGTCGATACCTTCGGCGGCCTCGACATCCTGGTCAACAACGCTGCCGACCGCATGGGCAAGCCGTTCCTCGAGCACAGCTACGCCGAATGGCAGCACTACGCCTATCACGTCATCAACGGCGCCTTCCTGTGTTCGCGCGAAGCCATCCCGCACATGCTGAAGGCCGGATGGGGCAGCATCGTCAATATCGCCGGCATCAATACCTTCGTCGGTACGCCGGAGCGCGAAACCCTTTGCGTCGCCAAGGGCGGCCTGGTGGCGCTGACCAAATCGCTGGCCCGCGAATTCGCCGCCAAGAATATCCGGGTCAACGCCGTTTCACCGGGCCGTATCGGCGGGCTGCGGTCGGCCAGTTCCGGCCCCACCAAGGACAACCGTGTCAGCACCGTTCCGGTTGGCCGCGAAGGCTATCTGGAAGAGGTCGCCGAAACCGTGCGTTGGCTAGCGCAGCCGCAACAGAACTTCATCACCGGCATGACCATTCACATCAACGGCGGCGAATATTTGCCCTAGCCGCCCCGACGCATCAGCCTGTTTTCAGCGGCAGCGTGTTGTAGTAGTGCCAGAGCAAGCGCGCGGCGACGCTGCGCCATGGGCGCCAGCCGTCTCCCATGGCCAGCATCTCCGTGCGGCTGGGGCGGTCGGCTAGGCCCTTGAGCCGACAGACGGCCGATACGATGGAAAGATCGTCTACCGGCCACAGGTCCGGCCGGCGCAAGGCGAACAACAAATAGACTTCTGCTGTCCAGCGGCCGATGCCCTTAAGGGCGGATAGCTCAGCGATCGTCGCGTCGTCTGATAGCTGCGCCACCGCCTCCAGGTCGAGTTCGCCGGCCAGCACGGCGTCCGCCAAGCCAACACCGTAATCGGCTTTTTGCCGGCTGAAACCGATAGCCCGCAAGGCCGCGGCACCGCCGGCAGTGACGGTTGCCGGCACCAAAGGATCGTAAGCCGATTCCAGTCTGGTAACGATGGCACGGGCCGAAGCGGTCGATACCTGTTGGGCGCAAACGATCTTGAGCAGCGTGGCGAACCCAGGATCGCGCGCCCGTAACGGTGGTAAGCCTGATGTCGCATGAATGCGGGCTAGGTCCGCATCGCGCGAACCCAGTTCACGAACGGCGCGCAACAACGTTCGTTGCGTCAGCGGCCGGATCGCTCGTTTTTGCATCATGGATCAACCCGCTCGGCATGCCGGACGGATGGGAGACGGCGCTTCAGGAGCTCATTGGCCCTTGGCTGTCTCAGGCGTGGCTTCAACCGTCGGGGGCGGCTCCTCCGGTCCCGCCGCTGGGGCGAAATCCATGAGGTCGCGAATTTCCTTGTCGTTGGCAACCATGCCGCCTTGCGGGTCGAAACCGATGAATAGACTGGCGATGAGTATCCAGCAGACGACGGAAAAAACCGTGAGCAGTGCCACAGCGTCGGGCCACCGCATGCGGCATCCGTCACCTTGCAATTTTCCGTTCGCCTTCATCGCATCTTCGCTCAATGACGGATCGCCTTATCCATCACGGATTCATCACGTCGAAACGGAATTGAGCTTTGTAGGACGTCGCTTTCCCTGCCATCGAGCCAGGGAGGCACGCCCAAAATCCGTCACCTCAATCCCCACGCTTCGGCGCGGTTAAACCCGCAACTCCCGCACACTAGGTTTTTATTCTCGCAATCAGGCTTTAATTCACTATGCCGCATCTCACCACAAGACCGCAATGCAATTCAAGTGCCATGATGAATAACGGCTCTAATTCAAGGGCTTGCTGAACCAGGCTCGGGCAGCATACAGAGGAAGTGTATGAATTTCCGACACTCTCATCATTGCAGGGCAACGGAAAATGCCCGAATAAATGTAAAAAAGATGTGTTGTTGCAAATAGATGACATCTTCAATCCGGCAAAATAACGACTGTAAAGTCTGCCAACAGTCTAGGCGGCAATTCGCTCGGATTGCCGCCTCCAATGGAAGAAATGCAACGCGGTACCGTGGCCTTCGAGCGAAAACCGAACGTAAGACTTTCCGACAGGACGGCCCTGCCCACCACTCTGCAGCGGTAGCCGCCACTAGTCCGCCCGACGGATTGCTGCTAAACGATTGCCGTGCGATTCCACAGGCGACGGCAGCCATCCGCCGTCCGCCCACACCCCGAAACCAGCCCCCCACATCGTCGAAGCGTGCGTTCGGCGGGCTCGACCCCTATGTGCCGACCAAAAAAACAAAGAGGACCGTCCAGACCATGCAGAAGACACGCAAGAAGCCGGAAGACCTGCGCAGCCACCGTTGGTACGGGGTCGATGACCTGCGGGCCTTCGGCCACCATTCCCGCACCCTGCAAATGGGTTACGCGCGCGAGGACTACCAAGGCAAACCGATCATCGCCATCCTCAACAATTGGAGCGATGTGATGCCGTGCCACTTCCACTTCAAGCAGCGGGTCGAAGAGGTCAAGCGCGGCGTCCTGCAGGCTGGTGGCTTCCCGGTCGAAATCCCGACCATGGTGCTGTCGGAGTCGATGCAGAAGCCGACCACCATGATGTTTCGCAATCTGCTGGCGATGGAGGCGGAAGAACTGCTGCGCTCCTATCCCTGCGACGGTGTCGTGCTGATGGGCGGCTGCGACAAGACGACGCCCGGACTGATCATGGGCGCCACCACCATGAACATCCCGACCGTCTTCATGCCGGCCGGACCGATGTTGCGCGGCAACTGGCACGGCAAGGTCTTGGGCAGCGGCTCGGATTCCTGGAAGTACTGGGCGGAGCTGCGCGCCGGCAATATCACCCAGGACGACTGGCACGAAGTGGAGGACGGAATTGCCCGTTCGCATGGCCATTGCATGACCATGGGCACCGCCTCGACGATGACCTCGGTAGCCGAGGTCTTGGGTTTGGCCTTGCCCGGCAGCGCTTCGATCCCGGCACCCGATTCCAACCATCCGCGCATGGCAACCGCCTGCGGCCGGCAGATTGTCGAGATGGTCTGGCACGATATCAAGCCGAGCGACCTGATCACCCAGAAATCGGTGGAAAACGCCATCGCCGTCGCCGCCGCACTGGGCGGTTCGACCAATTCGCTGATTCACATCCTGTCGATGGCTGGGCGTGCCGGCATCGAGGTGTCGCTGGAGCGCTTCGACGAAATCGCCGCCAAGGTACCGACGCTGGCTAACTGCGTGCCATCGGGCAAATACCTGATGGAGGATTTTTTCTACGCCGGTGGCCTGCGCGGCCTGCTGACCCGGCTGACCGATATCCTCCACCTCGATTGCCTGAGTGCCAACGGCAAGACCTTGGGCGAGAATATCGCAGGGGCCCAGGTCTACAACGACGATGTCATCCGGCCGCTCAACAACCCGCTTTACGCGGCCGGCGGCCTGGCCGTGCTGCGCGGCAATCTGTGTCCCGACGGCGCCGTGATCAAACCGACAGCGGCCGACCCCAAGTTCCTCAAGCACAGCGGCCCGGCCGTCGTCTTCGACGACTACAACGAATTGGCCGCGCGCATCGACGATCCGGATCTCGACGTCGACGAAAATTCGGTCTTAGTGCTGCGCAATGCCGGCCCGCTGGGCGGCCCCGGCATGCCGGAGTGGGGCATGCTGCCGATCCCGCAGAAGCTGTTGAAGAGAGGCGTGCGCGACATGGTGCGTATCTCGGATGCACGGATGAGCGGCACCAGCTATGGCACCTGCATCCTGCATGTCGATCCGGAGTCCTTCGTCGGCGGCCCCTTGGCCTTGGTCAAGACCGGTGACATCATTGAACTAGACGTTGCCAAACGCAGCTTGAACCTGCGCATCGACGATGCCGAAATGGCCAGGCGGCGCGCCGACTGGAAGGCGCCGAAGCCGAAATTTCCGCGCGGCTACGGCAAGCTTTTCTCCGAGCACGTGACGCAGGCGCACAAGGGCTGCGACTTCGATTTTCTGGCCCGGACGCAAGAGCCCGTGCCGGAACCCGATATTCACTGACAGGATCGCAACCAGGTCTGTCGAACGATAACCGAACTACGAGGAAATCATGGCCAAGGAACCGGTCCTGTTCATCAACAGCAACTACCCGTTGGCGCTGGACATGCTGCAAGAGCATTTCACCGTCTTCAATTATCGCGACGCAAAGGACCGCGACGCCCTGGTGGCGGATGCCGCCAAGTGCGTGCGGGCCATCTTCTCCAACGAAAGCACCTGGGTGCCGTCGCTGATGGACGCCCTGCCCAAATTGCAAATGATCGCCTTGGTCTCCAACGGTTACGAGCGTTTGGACATCGCCAAGGCCAAGAGCCGTGGCATCCGCATCAGCAACACGCCGGAACAGACCACCGGCGAGGTTGCCGATCTAGCCTTTCTGCTGATGATGGCAACCTCGCGGCGCCTCACCTGGGCGGAACGCTACATGCGCTCCGGCGATTGGCTGGCCAAGGGCCGCGCGTCGATGACCCGGCGCTTTCACGGCAAGAAGCTCGGCATCGTCGGTCTCGGCGCCATCGGCCGGGGCGTGGCGAAGCGGGCCAGCGGTTTCGACATGGACATTTCCTACAACGGTCCGAACCGCAAGACCGACGTGCCCTATCGCTATTATCCCAATTTGGTGGAGATGGCGCGCGAGGTGGATTTCCTGGCGGTGACCTGCATCGGCGGGCCGCGTACGGCCGGCATCGTCAATGCCGAGGTGATCAAGGCGCTGGGCCCGGACGGTATCGTCGTCAACGTCGGGCGCGGCACCTGCATCGATCAAGAGGCTTTGATTGCGGCGCTACGCGACGGCAGCCTGGGTGGCGCCGGCCTCGATGTTTATGCCAAGGAACCGGCCGACCCTGCCCCGTTCGCCGGACTCGACAACGTCGTGCTGACACCCCACTACGGCAGCGGTACGCCGGAAACGCGCCGCGACATGAACGAGGTCGGCATCAAGAATCTGCACGCTTTCTTCGCCGGCAAGCCGCTGTTCTCGCCTATTCCCGAAATACCCGGCTGACCATCCAAGCACAGGGAGAAAATACCATGCCGAAATTCACAGCCAATCTTGGCTTCCTGTTTGCCGAGCTGCCCTTCGAACAGCGCGTTGCCGCCGCCGGCAAGGCCGGCTTCAAGGCCGTCGAATTCGCCCCGCCCTACAAAGGCGAAAAGCAAATGCTGGTCGACGAAATCGCGCGTGCCGGGGTGCAACAGGTCTTAATCAACGCCCCGCAGCAGATCGGCAAAGTCGGCGGGCGCGGCCTCGCCTGCCTGCCCGGCGAACAGACGGCCTTTCAGGAAGGCATCGGCATGGCGCTCGACTACGCCATGGCCTTCGGCACGCGCAAGGTCCATGTCCAATCGGGTTTGACGCCGGCCAACACGGACCGCGACCTTTTAATACGGACCTACACGGAAAATGCGCGCTGGGCGGCCGACAAGCTGGGTGCCCACGGCATCACCGTCTGCCTGGAGCCGATCAACAGCAAGGTCGACAGCCCCGGTTACTTCATGGACAACCCGCACCTGGCCTGGAAGATCGTGCGCGAGGCGGCGCATCCCCACCTCAAGCTGCAATTCGATTTCTACCACTGGCAGATCATGGCCGGGAACCTGGCCGCCGATTTCAAGGCTGCCCTGCCCTGTGTCGGCCACGTACAGATCGCCGACACGCCCGGTCGCGGCGAGCCGGGCACCGGCGAAATCAACTACCCGTTCCTGTTCGATTGGGTCGATGCCTGCGGATACAACGATTGGATCGGCGCCGAATACAAGCCGCGCGGCACGACTGTCGCCGGCCTCGGCTGGATCAAGCCCTATCTGTAAAACAGAATCGGCGGAGTAGACCCCCTACTCCGCCGCTGCCGCCCCGCGCCCCATCTGGCGAGCGACCAAGCGGGCGTAGAGCCCGTTGCGGGCTAGCAGCTCGGCATGCGTGCCGCTTTCAGCGACGCGGCCAGCTTCCATGACAACGATCTTATCGGCGTGGCGCACCGTCGACAGGCGGTGGGCGATGACCACCGTGGTGCGGTCGGCCATCAATTCTTCCAGTGCCTTGTGCACCAACCCCTCACTGATGGCATCCAGGTGCGAGGTCGCTTCGTCCAGGATCAGCACGGGCGCGTCCTTCAGGAAGGCGCGCGCGATGGCGACGCGCTGGCGCTGCCCGCCCGACAGCCGCATGCCGCGTTCGCCGACCTGCGTATTGAGTCCTTCCGGCATGGACTTGACCATGTCTTCAAGGGCGGCGCGGCGGACGGCCAAAGCCACCTCGTCATCGGTTGCTTCGGGCCGGGCCATGCGGATGTTGTCGCCGAGCGTGGCATTGAACAGATAGGTGTCCTGGGTAACCAGGGCGACGCGACCGCGCAGCTCTTCCAACTTGAAGTCGCGCAGGTCATGCCCCGCCATGGTGACCCGTCCGGCTTCCGGGTCCCAGAAGCGCAACAGCATGTGGGCGACCGTGGACTTGCCGGCCCCCGATGGTCCGACCAGGGCAATCGTGCGGGCCGCCGGCACGTCGAAGGAAACGCCATCGAGCGCCCGCCGCCGGGCGGCGTGATAACGGAAGCCGACGCCATCGAGCCCCAATGCCACACCGCCTGCCACCTGCGCCGGAGTGAGCGCGACGCCTAGACCGTCCTGCACCGGAATCGGTTCTTCGTGGACCACGTAAAGGCGGCGGGTGGCGCCCAAGGTATCAGCAAGCTGGCGGCCAACGTTGGAAATCTCGGCAACAGGAATGAAAGCAGCCATGGCGAGCAAGGTCAGCAACGGCAGCATGGTCCGTTCCAGATCGCCAGCTTGCACCAGGAATGCGCCGGCAACGACGACGACCAAACCGCCCAGGCCGGCTGCCGTCTCGACGATGTTGTACTGGAGCGTGAGATCGCGAAAGAACGGCATGCGGATGCGATCGTGGTGGCGCGTCATCTCGGCGAATTCCTCGCCGCGCTCCGCCTCCTTCTGGAAGGCCACTACCTCGCTCAGACCCTGGATGCTGTCGGTGGCATGGGCATTGAGCAGGGCCAGGACTTCGCGGGCGCGCGAACCCAGCCGGTCGATGCGGGCGCGCATCAGGAACGGGCTTAAACCGACCAGGACGAGGATGGGAGCCAGGACGACGGCGGTCGGCCAGGCGAAATGGACTAGCACGCCCAAGACGACGGTCGGTACCAAGACGGCAACGAAGGCCGGCGCAATGGTATGGGCAAAGAAGTATTCGACCAGCTCGACATCGTGGGTTGCCATCGACACCAGATCGCCGGTGCGTCGGCGCAGCAGATAAGCCGGCGCCAGCTTGTCCAACTTGTTGAACAGGTCGACGCGCATCTCGGCCAGCATGCGATAGGCGACGTCGTGAGCCAGCCACGACTCCATCCAGTGCAACAGGCCGACCAACGGGGCGACGATGGCCAGGCCAATCAGCAAGTCCTCGAAGGGATGGCCTTGGCGCACGGCGGCGACAGTCAGGGCACTGAACACGCCGACGGCGACGAAGGCAGCGACCCGGCCGACGCCAAGCACGAAGGTCAGACTGATCTGGCCCTTATAGGGCTTGGCCAGCTTGGTCAGCATTTTCGCAACGCCAATCCAGCCCAGCCCTTCGGCCCGCAGGATGGAGTCAGTCGGTTCGCTCTGTGCCGATTCATCGTATCCAGGCAGGTCGCCCATCGCCGTCGCCATAGCTTCGGTCGGCGACACGCCGATGCGGTCGTCTTCGGCGCTGCGATGTTCCTGCGCCTGGGCGGACATTAGCCGGTGGTAATGTCCTTGGCGCGTCATCAGCTGCGCATGCGTCCCCTGCTCTGCCACCCGTCCATCGTCGAGCACCAGGATACGGTCGGCATCGATGACGCTGGACAGACGGTGGGCAAAAATCAGCACGGTTCGCCCGGCCATCAAGCGGGACAGGGCCTCGAGGATCACCGCTTCGTTCTCGGCATCGACCGACGACAGCGCTTCGTCGAGCACCAAGATGGGCGAGTCGCGCAACAGGGCACGGGCAATGGCGATGCGTTGCCTTTGGCCGCCCGACAGCAGCACCCCGCGCTCGCCGATAACGGTGCGATAGCCGTTCGGCAACGCGGCGATGAAATCGTGGGCGTTGGCGGCGCGCGCCGCCGCCTCCAATTCCGCTTGGGTGGCACCCGATTTGCCGAAGCGCAGGTTATCCTCGACGGTACCGTGAAACAGATAGGTATCCTGGCTGAGTACCGCCATGCGCGAACGAATCTGGGCGAAAGACATCTCGCGCAGATCGCGCCCGCCGATGGCAATCCGCCCCGACTGCGGATCGAAGAAGCGCAGCAGCAGTTTCGATATGGTCGACTTGCCGGCACCCGAGGGTCCGACGAAGGCGACCTTTTCGCCGGCAGCCACGGTGAAGCTCATGCCATGATGGGCGCCGCGCCGGCCGCCGGGATAAGCGAAATGGACGTCCTCGAAGGCGACCGAGGGCGATAGGACCAGCGGCTCCGGCGCCGCAGCGGTGTCGTGGATGAGGGGCTCGGCTTCGAGAAACTCAAAAAGACTCTGCGCCGCTGCCTGTCCGACCAGGCCCTTGTGCGCCAATTCGCGCAATTCGCGCAGCGGGCGGAATACTTCGACGCCCATCATCAAAACGATCAGCAAGGACTGAATAGGCAATTCCCCCGCCGCCACCTTAAATGCGCCAATGGCCAGTGCCGTGGCGGCGCCAGCCGCGATGCCCGTATCGACGATGCCGCGCTGGCTGGCACTAGTGAACAGCACCCACATGGTGGAATGAAAGACTTCCTGCGCCTTGGTCGCCAGCACCCGGCCACGGGCCTCGCTCTGACCGAAGGCCTTGAGCGTTGCCAGGCCCTGGATGGCGTCGAGAAATTCAGCGGCGAAATCGGAGTAAGCATGCTTGCGCCGCTCGTTGGCGCGCCGGTCGATGTGCTTCAGCACCAGGGGACCGAACAGCGTCACCACCGCGAAGACCAGCAACGCCAAACCCATCTGAAGGTCGAGGTAGGCAACGAACAGAAAGATGCCGACCGGAGTCAACAACGAGACAGCCAGATGCGGCAGGTACTGCCCGAAGTAAGTCTCCAGCTGCTCGACACCCTCGATCATGGTGGTGATGACACCGCCGGTGCGCCGCAGCCCGAACCAGGCGGGGCCGAGTACGGCCAACTTGCCGTAGAGCTGCTCACGCAGCTTCAGCTGCACGCGCGATGCCGTCTCGTGGGCGACCATGGTGCGGATGTATTCGAGCACGCCGCGCACCAACATGATGGCGCCAACGCCGAAGAAGGCAGGAATCAGATCGGCCACTGGCGTGCCTTGGAAGACCTTGGCCAGCAGCCAGCCCAGCAGCGCCAGGCGGGCCACGCCGACCGCCGCCGAGATCAGGCCGATGCCCACGGAAAAGGCCATGCGGCCGCGCACGCCACGGGTCAGCGACCACAACCTGCCATCAACATGGGTGATGGTGGTGTCGGCGGGCGGTCTGCCCACTACGGCGGATGCGGTGCGGGCGATGGTATCGTTCATGACGTTCTCCGCATGGCGCCCCCTAGCGTACCGGACCACCCCGTAAACACGCGGGGGGTCGGCACCCCTGGCGACGAGGGGTTCAGCCAAGCCAGCTGCGAATCCTTCTTATTTAAGAATCCACTATAAAGCGCGACACCCTGAGGTGCGAGACCGAAGTGAGGCCTGGATGGCCTGTCCAGCCCGCTCGGCGGACACGTCGAAAGCCGCGCTGAGAATGACCCCCAGGCCAACATGTCGGGCTGTAGCCGGATCGGTACAGGTCAAGGCGGCATAGT
Organism: Asaia bogorensis; assembly: GCA_945878455.1. Classification (GTDB taxonomy): domain Bacteria; phylum Pseudomonadota; class Alphaproteobacteria; order Rhodospirillales; family CAMCUA01; genus CAMCUA01. The sequence goes on from CAMCUA010000020.1 coordinate 16,044, forward strand.
CAACAAGGTTGGCGGCTGCCGTCGCCAAACCCTGTTGCGCCGCTCGCCCTGCATCGGCAGCGCAGGGCACCGCTGCCACCAACAATCCCTGGGCAATGCGCTCCGCCTCACGTTCGATGGCGGCAACCTGTTGGCGGAAGGCCTCGCGGCTGGTCTCGTCGAGGTTGGCGACCGGGCTCTTGAGATCGCGGCGGACGGCGCGCAACGGAGCGATGGCCCGCTGCCGCCAGGACCGCTGCGCGTCGATGGCGCGAGCCAACCGATCCTCACCCAATGCCGGAGCGCCTTCAGCCGCTGTCCAGCAACAGAAGAGCAATATATTGACGTCGAGACCGCAGTCATCCTGCAAGGCGAGGCAGGCCGCTTCGACTCCGGCTTTGCCGTATAGGGCGACGGAATGGTTCCAGAATCTGGCGGCGGCCTGACCGGGTTCAGTGTTGTCGCTCATGGCAGCGGGCTCACGGCGCGGGTTTAACGCTGGGCAGTCGCGACAGCCAGATACCGCCGGCGACGATGAGGGCGGAGCCGGCCCAGGTCATCGGGCCGGGTATCTCGCGGAAGAGCACGTAACCCCAGGCTGCGGCAAAGGCCACGTTGGCGTAGCCGATCGGCGCCAGCAGGGAGGCCGGCGCGATCTGATAGCCGCGCACATTGAAGTATTGGCCTAGGACGGCGACGGGTCCCAGCCCGATCAAAAACAACAAGGCCGGCCAGGACGGCGTTTCCCACACCAACATGGCGGGCACCAGTAGGATCAGGCTGCCGAGGCCGCTGACGTACATGGTCAGCGTGATCGGCGGCTCGGACGTTGCGAGGACGCGGATGCAGATGGTCTCGGCCGCCATGGCGACGGCACCGATCATGGCGACGCCCGCCGTCAGCCCGTAATCGGCAAACTCGAGACCCGCCCCCTTCCCCCAGATGACAACGAAACCGCCGGCGGCACACAGCGAAGCGGCCAACCAGTGACGTCCGGAGACCACTTCGCGCAGCAGCAACACGGCCAGGACGACGACCAGCATACCCTTGAGCAGGCCGATGGCGGCGGCATCGGCAATCGGCATGTAGGTGGCGGCATAGAAGGCGCTGACGCCGCCGCAGGCACCACAGCCAGCGCGCACCACATGGCGCCAGGGCCGTGGACTGCGGTAGCGCACGACCCCGCCATAAACCTGCGCCACCACCACCATGGTCACGAAGCCGGACAAGTAGCGGATGAACATGATCTGGATGGCGTTGACCGAGCCGTCGAGCAGCTTTCCCGCCGTGAAAATGAAGGCGAACATGGCTGTCTGCGTCAGCACCCAAAGAATGCCGGAAGCCTCCTTCACGGGCTTGCGCTGCGGATCCAGGGGCGACGAAACGGACATCGGACGGGCACTCCGGGGGAACGGTAACGCAACGTGTCGCACGCGCCGCAGCGTGACACCAGGATATCGGCGGCTTTTGCCTTGTTATCGAAATTGCAGATTGGTATACGGTATACCAACAAGATCAGGGAAGCTTCCGCGCCCCTAAGGCGCAGCAATACCGTTCCACTATTTTGCCTATCCCATAGCTAACGTCCATCTCCGTTCGGGAGTTTTACCGATGAGCGTGACGCGTTTGGTCGTCCCTCCCATCGAGGTCAACTTCAGCCTCAAGAACAAGATTTACGAGGCGCTGAAGGAATCCATCGCGGCGATGAACATCTATGCCGACGATGCGGAACTGCGCCTGGACGAACGCCAGCTGTCCGACATGATGGGGGTCAGCCGCACGCCGATCCGCGAAGCCATCGCCCGCCTGGAACAGGAAGGCATGGTGCGCATCGTGCCGCGCAAGGGCGTCTTCGTAGCGCGCAAGACCAAACGCGAAATCCTCGAGATGATCACCGTCTGGGCGGCGCTGGAAGGCATGGCCGCCCGCCTGATCACGCAGAACGCAGGGGACGCGGAAATCGCCTCGCTGCGCCGCCTCTTCGCGACCATGGACGGCGAAGAGGTACAGGCAAACATCGACGAATACGCCGAGACCAATATCGATTTTCACCAGGCGCTGCTGGCCATGGGCCATTGTGCGCTGATGCGCGAGATCACCGAAAACCTGTTCCTGCACATGCGTTCGATCCGCAAGCGGACGATTGCCGAAAAGGATCGGGCCAGCCGCTCGATCATCGACCATATGCACATCATCGAAGCTCTGGAATCGCGCGACACGGATCGCGCCGAACGCCTGGCCTGCGATCACACACTCAATCTCGGCCGCCACATCGAAGACAACGTTCACTGGCTGGACTGACCCCACCGCAGCGAATGGTGGGGCGGCAACGCGCCGATGCACTTAGGGAGACGAACATGACCACGTTGGCAACGCAAGCAAAGCAAGAAGAGGCTTTGACGGATGGCTTTCATCTGCTCATCGATGCTCTCAAGCTGAACGACATCACGACGATCTACAACGTGCCCGGCATCCCGATCACCGATCTCGGCCGCTACATGCAGGCCGCCGGCATGCGGGTGCTGTCGTTCCGCCACGAACAGAACGCCGGCTATGCCGCCGCCATCGCCGGTTACCTGACCAAGAAGCCCGGCGTGTGCCTGACCGTTTCGGCGCCGGGCTTCCTCAACGGGCTGACAGCGCTGGCCCATGCCACCGTCAATTGCTTTCCGATGATCCTGATCAGCGGTTCGTCAGAACGCGAGATCGTCGACCTGCAGCAGGGCGACTACGAGGAGATGGACCAGCTCGCCATCGCCAAGCCGCTGTGCAAGGCGGCGTACCGCATCCTGCACGCGGCCGATATCGGCATCGGCGTCGCGCGCGCCATCCGCGCCGCCGTGTCGGGCCGGCCGGGCGGCGTCTATCTGGACGTGCCGGCGAAGCTGCTGGGACAGGCGATGTCGGCCGACGCCGGGGCGCGCTCCCTGGTCAAGGTCATCGATCCGGCACCCGAACAGATACCTGCGCCTGATGCGGTTGCCCGGGCCTTGGACGTGCTGAAGGCGGCGAAGAAGCCGCTGATCATCCTCGGCAAGGGTGCCGCCTATGCCCAGGCCGACGACGATATCCGCGCCCTGGTGGAGCGGAGCGGTATCCCCTATCTGCCAATGAGCATGGCCAAGGGGTTGCTGCCCGATACGCATCCGCAGTCGGCCGGCGCGGCGCGTTCGCTGGTGCTGCAGTCGTCGGACACGGTCATGCTGATCGGCGCGCGGCTCAACTGGCTGCTGTCGCACGGTAAGGGCAAGACCTGGGGCAGCGCGCCGAAGAAGTTCGTGCATATCGACATCGAGCCGCGCGAGATGGACAGCAATGTCGAGATCGCGGCGCCGCTGGTCGGCGACATCGGTTCCTGCGTGCGCGCCTTGCTGAAGGGCATGGGCACGGGCTGGGCGCCGCCGCCAAAAGAATGGACCGAAGAGGTCCGCTCCAAGGCGGAAGGCAACGTCGCCCGCATGGCGCCGCGGTTGCAGAACAACAACGTGCCGATGGATTACCAAGGCGCGCTCGGCGTGTTGCGCACGATCATCAAGGAGCGGCCCGACGCCATTCTCGTCAACGAAGGCGCCAACACCTTGGATTTCGCTCGCAGCATCATCGACATGTACCAGCCGCGCAAACGGCTGGACGTCGGCACCTGGGGCGTGATGGGCGTCGGTATGGGAACCGCCATCGCGGCGGCCGTCGAGACCGGCAAGCCGGTGCTGGCGGTGGAAGGCGACAGCGCCTTCGGCTTTTCGGGCATGGAGGTCGAGACAATCTGTCGATACAACCTGCCGATCTGCGTCGTCGTGTTCAACAACGGCGGCATCTATCGCGGCACCGACGTCAACCCCTCCGGCGGAGCGGATGTGGCGACGACTGTTTTCGTCAAGGGCGCCCGCTACGACAAGATGATGGAAGCCTTCGGCGGCGTCGGCGTGCTGGCGACGTCGCCGGCCGACCTAAGCCGCGCCGTCAATGCGGCGATGGATTCGGGCAAGCCGACACTGGTCAACGCCGTGATCGACGAGGCCGCCGGCACCGAGAGCGGGCGTATCGGCAATCTCAATCCGCAAAGCGTTGTTGCGAAGAAATAGGCGAGGAAGAACATGGCAAAGGCTCTGGAAGGCGTGAAGATCCTGGACATGACCCATGTCCAGTCGGGACCGACGTGCTCGCAGCTCCTGGCTTGGTTCGGCGCCGACGTGATCAAGGTCGAGCGGCCCGGCGTCGGCGACGCCACGCGCGGCCAGCTGCGCGACATTCCGAACGTCGACAGCCTGTATTTCACCATGCTGAACCACAACAAGCGCAGCATCACGATCAATCCGAAGACGGCGACGGGCAAGCGCATCTTCGCCCGGCTGCTCGAAGAGTGCGACGTCATGCTGGAGAACTTCGCGCCTGGCGCGATCGACCGCATGGGCTTCCCCTGGGAGAAGATTCAAGAGATCAATCCGCGGCTGATTTACGCCTCCGTCAAAGGTTTCGGTCCGGGACCCTACGAGGACTGCAAGGTTTACGAGAACGTCGCCCAGTGCACCGGCGGCGCTGCTTCGACCACCGGATTCCTCGATGGCCCGCCGACGGTGACCGGGGCGCAGATCGGCGATTCCGGCACCGGGCTGCACCTGGCGCTCGGCATCGTCACGGCGTTGTATCAGCGCGAGCAGTCGGGCAAGGGCCAGCGCGTCGAATGCGCCATGCAGGACGGCGTGCTGAACCTATGCCGGGTCAAGCTGCGCGATCAGCAGCGCCTACAGCACGGCCCGCTGTCGGAATACAGCCAGGACGGCCAGGGCATTCCCTTCGGCAATGCCGTGCCACGCGCCGGCAACGATTCCGGCGGCGGCCAGCCCGGCTGGATCCTGAAATGCAAGGGCTGGGAGAGCGATCCCAACGCCTATGTCTACTTCATCACCCAGGCGGCGGTTTGGGGCAATATCTGCGACCTGATCGGCGAGCCGGGATGGAAGGAAGACCCGGAGTACGCCAAGCCGGCGGCGCGGCTGAAAAAGATTCCGCAGATCTTCGAGCGCATCGAACAATGGACCAAGACCTTGGACAAGTTCGCCGTGATGCAGGCGTGCAACCCGCTGAACATCCCGTGCGGGCCAATCCTGTCGATGAAGGAACTGGCGGAAGAACCGTCGTTGCGCGAGACCGGCACCATCGTCGAGGTCGATCATCCGACCCGCGGCAAGTACCTGACCGTCGGCTGCCCGATCAAGCTGTCGGACTCGCCGGTCGAGGTCACCCGCTCGCCGTTGCTGGGTGAGCACACCGATGACATCCTGCGCGGTGTCATCGGGATGAGCGAGGACGCCATCGCGGCGGCCAAGGCAGAAGGCGCGGTCTGAGCCTCGGCCCGGGGGTGACTTTTGATAACCCGGGGAAGCGGGTTGACGGCGATGGGGGGCCGGACATGGCGAAAATCCGCCACCTAACTGTTATGTTATAACATAACAAAGTGCGCGGAGGGACAAATGTCGACCAACGAACGTTACCGCCGGCCCATCGCCTTCCCCGCCGCCTGGACGCCCGAGGAGCTGGGCGGCAAAGCCGGCGCGCAATACATCCTGTCAGCGGAACAACTGGCCGCCATCGACGAACAACTGGCGGCCACCCGACACCTGGCGGCGCAGCGGGTCACGCACCGACAGTTCGACCATCCGGCCCTGCAGCCCCTGTTCGCCCAATTGCGCCAGACCTTGCGCGACGGCAGTGGCATCCTGATTGTCGGCGGCCTATCGCCCGAGCGCTACGACGAAGAAGCGTATCAACGCATCTTCTGGGGCATCGGCACGCAACTCGGCAGCGCCGTGGTGCAGAACCAGGACGGCGATTGCCTGGCGCGGGTGGAGAAAGACGACAATCCCAACAGCCGCGGCTATCGCGGCGATCACGAACTGACGCCGCATACGGATTCCTTCGAATGGATCGGCCTGATGTGCGTGCGCCAGGCGGCATCCGGCGGCATCAGCGGCGTGGCCAGCACGCTGGCAGTGCATAACCACATCCTGCGCCACCGCCCCGACCTGTTGACGCCGCTCTACGTTGGCTATGAATACGCCCTGCCGGACTTGAGCGGCAGCGCGCGGCCGATCACCGAGCAGAAGATTCCGGTTTTCTGCAACGCCGGCGGCACGGTGAGCTGCATGATCATCGAATACCACATGCGCAACGCGGCGAAGGCCATGGGCGTTCCCCTGCCGCCCGGGCTCGACAAAGCGTTGACCTATTTCAGGGACACGGTGAGCCGGCCGGAGCTATCCTTGCGCTTCATGCTGGAGCCGGGCGAGATGATGTTTCTCAACAATTTCACCACCATCCATTCGCGCACCGCCTTCACCGACACAGCCGAACATCGCCGCCTGTTGTTGCGCCTGTGGCTGAACGTCACCGGAGGCCGCCCGGTGCATCCCGCGCTTCGGGCCCGCGCCCAAGCCTATGAATGGCACTTCCGCGATGCGCCGCGGGTGGGGCCTGAGGCGGCGGTGGGGGAGTGAGGGTGGCGCGGGCGGGCAAGAGGAGGCTCTACAAATACTAGGAGAAAAAAAGAGGAGGACGGAGAATTTCTCTGCAACATCTGGAGTTCATAGATAAGGCATTAGGTCACCATAACTCTATCAGGAGAGGAGACCCATCATCTTAGTGGCATGCGCACTTCGCTTGGTAGAGAGCCCCTTAAGTATGTAGTATCAATTGTCATTGTTGGAAGGGTGGTGCGACAGGGTAGCTTCTGACACTGGGAAGACCTGCATCATTGATCGGCCCCCA
>CAMCUA010000021.1 GCA_945878455.1 Asaia bogorensis
GTCGCTCCGATAGAATCCGTCGCTCCGATGTTGACGCCGCCGCGGTGGCGGCTATCATCGGCCCGCCGTTCGACACGGCGAGCCCTTGTGGCGGAATTGGTAGACGCGGCAGACTCAAAATCTGTTGTTCGCAAGGACGTGCTGGTTCGAGTCCGGCCAGGGGCACCAAATTTTACTACCATCGCACCGCGGGCGGCACCGTCGGGCCCGAACCTCAGGGCGGCGCGAAAATGCCCTGTGTCAGGGCGGCGACCGTATTCGGGTCGCGTTTGATCAGTTCATCGTAAAAGGCGCGAACTGCGCGGCAGAGGCGTTTCGATTCGTCCACGCTCAGGCGGCCGCTGAGTTTTTTCAGCAGATAGAAATCGTCCTGCGAAAAGCGCCCCTGCTCGGTCAGGGCGGCGCTCAGGCTGGCGATGTCGCGGCTGTCGCCTTCGTTGGAAAAATTCTTTTCGATCCGACGGTGACTGCGCAGCAGGTTGTCGAGCGCCGTCGCGCTGTCGCCCAGCTGGCGATACTCGCTGTCCGGCACCTCGATCTCGCCGCGCAGCCAGGCGACGCAGCGCTCGCTCGCGCCGCTTTCCTCGAAATGCGCCAGCGCCTTGGACAGGGCCTTGGCGAAGTCGACCCAGGCTTCGCGGCTGGCGTTGGTGGCTTCCGCCAAGCGCACCGGGCGGGTGGCGTCCGTACGCTGCTCGAAAGCCGCCATCGCCGCCGACCGGCCCTGCGTCCGATAGATGCGGCCTAGCGCATCGAGAAAGGCCTCGCGCTCCGCTTCGTCCATCGGCATGACGACACTGCCGCTCTGGTCCGTCAGAACCTGCTCCAGGGACTGGCGAAACTCATAGACCAGATATTCCGCGCGCAGCAGATTGCCGGCCGTCCGATCGACAATCAGGCCGACGACCAAGGCGATCCAGATGCCCCAGTTCAAATTGCGAAAGCGCGGAAACAGCATGACCAGGCCAATGCCCAGGGCAAAGCTCAGCGCCATGATCGACGTGCTGACCATTGTACTTCCTTCGCAACAACCACAATCGCAGGGCCCTGGCGCGGCGCGCCCGGGGTGGCCCCGCCGCCCATGCTAAAGTAGTCTGTCGCCTTCTTCCTCCCCAATCGCCCCATCTCTTGTTCCGATCGAGAGCGCCATGACTTCATTTGCAGACGGTAGCCTGTCCGGCCTTCGTGTCATCGACCTGACCCGCGTTCTCGGCGGCCCCTATTGCACCCAGATTTTGGGCGACCACGGGGCCGACATCGTCAAGATCGAACCGCCGTCGGGCGACGAGGTACGCGACTGGGGGCCCCCTTTCCATGACGGTTCGGCCTCCTACTTCATGGGCGTCAACCGCAACAAGCGTTCGGTCGGCCTCGATCTGTCGCGCACCGAAGGCCGCGACGTGCTGCTGCGCCTGCTCGACGGCGCCGACGTGCTGATCGAGAACTACAAGACCGGCACCATGGAACGCTGGGGTCTAGGCTATGCGGAAACCCTGAGCCAACGCTTTCCCCGCCTCATCCATTGCCGCATCTCCGGTTTCGGCGCCGATGGACCGATGGGCGGCTATGCCGGTTACGACGCGGTGGTCCAGGCCATGGTCGGCATGTTTTCGATCAACGGCTCGCCGCAAGCGGAACCGACCCGCATCGGCGTGCCGATGGTCGATATCGGCACCGGCCTCTATTCGGCCATCGCCATCCTGATGGCCGTGGTCGAACGGCAGCGTTCCGGGCTGGGCCAGTTCGTCGATGCCACCCTGTGGGACTGCGCCATGGCGTTGATGCATCCCTTCACCGCCAACTATTTTCTCAGCGGCAAGACCCCGGCACGCACCGGCAACGCCCATCCCAACGTCAGCCCCTACGACCGCTATCGCACGGCCAGTGTCGATATTTTCCTAGCCGTCGGCAATAACCGGGCCTTTCAGCGGTTATGCACCGAAATCGGCGTCCCCGGCCTGGCCCTCGACCCGCGGTTTCGCGACAACGCAGACCGGGTGACCAATCGGGCCGAACTGACCCGGGAGCTGGAAAGCGCGCTGGTCAAACTGGATGGCACGACCCTGGCCGAACGGTTGTTGCAGGTGGGCGTTCCCGCCGGCCCCGTGCTCGACGTCGCCCAGGCAACCTCCCATCCCCAGGCCGTCCATCGCGGCAATGTGGTGGAAAAGGATGGCTATCGCGGCATCGCCACGCCGATTCGCCTGTCGCGCAGCCAAAGCCGGGTGAACCGCCTGCCGCCGCGCTTCGGCGCTGACGGACGGGCAGTGCTGGCCGAATGCGGTTACAGCGAATCCGACATCTCGGCGCTCCAGGCCAGCGGTGTCCTGGTCACCGAAAGACGCTAGAGCACGTATCGATCGCAGGCGATCGATACGTGCGCAAACCTTAGTGAGTTTAGAGCAGATTCACGCGATAGGATGATTCCGTCCGATCGCGACCTGCTCTAGGGAAAGTGGCGCAATACCGGCCCAGGGCCATTGAAATCGCTTGCCGAATTTTCTTGCATATTGCTTTCGCCGTCGCCAGATTTGGGCCAATGAATGCACATTCCCTGGCGTGACACGATAGCCGACTTCACGCCTATCTGCGTTTGCTCCAGACATTTGAGACATTCAGTATATCCGCGATGCTGCTGAATGCGGTGCACGCGTGGAAGTGAGTATGGTAAAGGAGCAGTTATGGCCACTGGTACCGTAAAGTGGTTCAACGCAACCAAGGGCTACGGCTTCATCGAGCCGAGCGACGGATCGAAAGACGCTTTCGTTCATATTTCCGCGGTCGAACGGGTTGGTCTGACCACACTGCGCGAGGGCCAGAAGGTTCAGTTCGATCTGGTGCCGGGACGGAACGGCAAGTCGTCCGCCGAGAATTTGGTGGTACTCGACTGACGCTCGCGGTTGTCGACTGAATTTATCGGGCAGACCGTGGTTTCACAGTGTCTGCCCGCGTAGTTAGCGGTCCTGGCCGGACCGGCCGGCCATGAGGAGCTCACGTGCCTGCGGGCATATGTGGGTCTGCAGGTCGGAATTGGTCGTTCGTGACCTCCAGGGACCTATGCCTCGCTGGGCATGGCGGTTCGCGGAGGAGTTCGCCTGACGGCGCCGCCGTTCCAGGTTTCAACGTCTCGTATTCTCTGAAAGCATCGCAATGGCGCGTAAGCCGAACTATCGTTTCGAGCGCATGGAGCGCGACAAGAGCAAAGCCGCCAAAAAACTGGCCCGCCAAAAGGCCAGGGAAGACAAATCCGATCAGCGCGCTCCCGACGCGCCGGAGGACTCCGAAAAGCCTGCCGACGAGCAGTCCGGCGAGTAGTCTTCCGCCCCCCGGGCGCACCCCGCGCTTGGCAGCGCCCCCACTCGGCTGTCGCAACCCTTTGCCGTGGTGATGGGCGAGGTTAAACTGCCGGTTACCGACCATGCGGTCGGTCCGGATCGTCCATGACCCTGCCGCACACCCCACTATCCAACTCGACCCCGCCAACCCTGCCGGCGGCGCTGGACGACCTGCTGCGCCAGGCCACCGGCTTTCACGCCGCCGGCGACATCGGCAAGGCGCGCGCCTTGTATCGGCAAATTCTCGCAGCCTCTCCGGCACATGCGGAGGCGCGGTGGCTTCGCGCCCTAACCGATATCCGGGCTGCCGCAACGCAACGGGCGATCGACGACTTGACAGCCCTGTGCCAGACCCTTCCCGCCGATGCACGCCTGCGCGCCACCTTGGGTGGGGCCTGTCTGGCCGCCGGCCAGATCGCCGCGGCGAGCGGCCACCTGTACGTGGCCGCCGCCTTGTCCGCGGCCGAGGCCCAGGTGCCGCACCTGCTCGCCGTGGCGGCACTGGCCGAGCAACGGCGCGATGCGGCCGAACGCCTGCTGGAAACCGCCCTTGACCTCGATCCCGCCCTGCATCCGGCCCGTCTGCTGCTGGTTCTGTTGCTGGTGCGTCAGCGGCGCATCGCGGCAGCCTGGCAGATCCTCAAAGCCCTACCCCCCGGTGCCGCCAGCGTGGACGATAATATCGCCGCCGTCTGGCGCGCCTTCGCGCCCAGCGAAACCTATTTGGAAGCAGCGCGGGAATTGGCAGCGGCCCTGCAGGAGGCCGGGCGCCACGCCGACGCCATCGTCGCCTGCGACTTGGTCATCCGATTGTATCCCCGCCAAGGCCGGCGCCATTACGACCTGGCTATCGCCCTGGAAACGGCGGGACGCATCGACGAGGCTGTCGCCGCCTGCCGCCGGGCGGTGGCCTTGTCGCCGCGCGCCTATCCACCCCATGCCAAGCTGGGCAGCCTGCTGTTGCTGCAAGGCCGCCTGCCCGAAGCCATCGCCGCGTGCCGCGATTGCCTCGCCCTGCAGCCGGGACATGCCCATGCGCTCGGCCATCTGGCCATCGCCCTCGACGAGACCGGCGAGCGCGCCGCCGCCGCCCGCCTGCTCGACTTCGACCGTTTCATCAGGCCGCACCAATTCGCCGAGACCGATGCCGAAGGCGGGCTGGCCCAGCTCAACGCCGACCTGCGCCAGGCCATCCGCGATGACCCCGACCTCAAGCGCCTGGGCAACAGTGTGCTGACCCGGGGATGGGATCTCGACGGGGTATTCCCCGCCAAACGCGATCCCTTCACCCGGCTGGAAGCACTCATCCGCCACGGCATCGTGGCCTATATCGATGCCCTGCCCGCCGATGCCGGCCATCCCTTTGTCGCCAGCCGGCCGCAACGCTGGTGGCTGAAAGCCTGGGCCACCGTGCTCGAGTCGGGCGGCTGGCAAGCCGCGCATCTGCACATGGAAGGCTGGTTGAGCGGCCCCTATTACATCGGCGTGCCCGATGCCGTCCGCCACGGCAACGGGGAGGCCGGGCACCTGTTGTTTGGCAAGCCACCGGAACGCCTGCCGTTGACGGCCGAACGGCGGACCATGACGGTACGTCCCCAGGAAGGGCTGACCGTGATGTTCCCGTCCTATGTGTTCCACCAGACCGTTCCCTTCGCCAGCGAGCAGCCGCGCATCACTGTTTCCTACGACCTGCGCCCGGCGGATTGAGCGCCCGGCCCGCGCCCATGGCATCGCCCCTGCGTTCCGAAGGCATCCACCTGCTGCCCGTCCCCGGCCTTCCCCTGGTGATGCCAGGTGACGATCTCGCGGCGCTGATCGCCGCTGCCGCCCGTGCCGCCGATCTGCCGTTGATCGACGGCGACGTATTGGCCGTCGCCCAAAAAATTGTCTCCAAGGCCGAGGACCGTTATGTGATCCTCGACATGGTGACGCCATCGGCGCGCGCCCGCACGTTGGCCGCCGAAACCGGCAAGGATGCGCGCCTGGTCGAGGTGATTTTGGGCGAGTCGCAAAGCGTCCTGCGCCATCGCCCCGGCGTGCTGATCGTCGTCCACCGCTTGGGCCTGGTGCTGGCCAATGCCGGCGTCGATGCCTCGAACGTCGATGCCACGGCGGGACGCGAGCGGGTATTGCTGCTGCCACTCGATCCGGATGCTTCGGCGGCAGGGCTGCGCGCCGGCATCCGGCGGCACTGCGGCGTCGACGTCGGCGTCGTCATCACCGACAGTCCGGGCCGGGCCTGGCGGCGTGGCAGCGTCAACATCGCCATCGGCGCGGCCGGGCTGCCGGCGCTGCTCGACCTTCGCGGCAAGCCCGACCTGTTCGACCGGCCGTTGCACGCCACCACGGTTGGCCATGCCGATCACATCGCCGCCGCCGCCGGTCTGCTGCAAGGCCAGGCCGACGAAGGCCTGCCCGTGATCGTCGTGCGCGGCCTGACGCCCGTTGCCGATCCCCTTGGTACGGCCGCCGACCTGATCCGCGCTGCCGCCGAGGATATGTTTCGATGAACGCGGCGCCCCCCGACCGCGTCGTCGCCCTGTCGGGCGGCGTCGGCGGCGCCAAGCTGGCATGGGGCTTGGCCCAGGTGGTGGCGCAGCGCGACCTCACCGTGATCTGCAACCCGGGCGACGACTTCGAGCATCTGGGCCTTACCATCTGTCCCGATTTCGACACCGTGCTCTACACCCTGGCCGGGATTGCCGATCCCGAACGCGGCTGGGGCCGGGCCGATGAAACCTGGGATTTCATGGCGGCCCTGGCGAAGCTCGGCGGGGAAACCTGGTTCCGCCTCGGCGACCGCGACCTCGCCTTGCATGTCGAACGCAGCCAGCGGCTGGCCGGCGGCGAAACTCTCGGCGCCATCGCCGCCGATCTGTGCCGCCGCCTCGGCGTCGGACCGCAGGTATTACCGGCCAGCGACGATGCCGTACGCACCGTCGTCGATACCGTCGCGGGCAGCATGGCCTTTCAGCACTATTTCGTGCGCGAGCGCTGCGCCCCCGCTGTGCGCGGCTTTCACTTCGCTGGCGCCGCAACGGCACGGCCGCAGCCGCGGGGGCTCGCCGCCTTGGCCGAACCCGGCTTGCGCGCCATCGTCGTCTGTCCGTCCAACCCGTTCATCAGCATCGATCCGATTCTCGCCATACCCGGGATGACCGCCGCCATCGCTGCCGCCGGCGTGCCCGTCGTCGCCGTATCGCCCATCGTCGGCGGCGCCGCCGTCAAGGGACCGGCGGCAAAGATGCTGGCAGAGCTGGGACAAGAAGTCTCCGCCCGCGCCGTCTGGCAGCACTATGGCAGCCTGCTCGACGGCATCGTCCTCGACAGCGCCGACGCCGCCCTGGAACGGCAGGCCCGCGACGACGGCCTGGCCGTGCTGGTGACGCCGACGCTGATGCACGATGCGCGGGATCGCATGGGGCTCGCCCAAGCGGTACTGGCCTTCGCCGATGGTCTCTGATGTGCCGTTGGCTTCGCCGACTTGGGCTGTCGTTCCGGTCAAGAGCCTGGCCGATGCCAAGACGCGCCTGTCGCCCGTGCTGTCGCCCGATGAGCGGCGCTGCCTATTCGCGCTCATGCTGGAAGATCTACTGACGGCGCTAACCGCAGCGCGGGGACTGGCCGGTATCTTGCTGGTAACCGGCGACACCGAAGCCACCGCGCTGGCGCGTCGCTTCGGTGCGCGCGTGCTGGCCGAAACCGCCGGTCGCGGCCAGTCCGCCGCCGTCGCCACCGCAGCCGAAGCCCTGGGCGAGACGGGAACGGCGGCGATGCTCGCCCTGCCCGGCGACGTGCCGCTGACGACGGCAGCCGAGATCGAGACCCTGCTCGCCGCCCACGGCACAGCCCCGGCGGTCAGTATCGTTCCGGCGGCCGATGGGCACGGCACCAATGGCCTGCTGTGTTCACCGCCGGGCATCATCCCGTTTCACTTCGGCGACGACAGCTTTGCACCGCATCGCGACGCAGCCCGCCGGCAGGGTATCGAACCCGCCGTCCTGAAGCTGCCCGGTCTCGGTCTCGACATCGACCGGCCGCGCGACCTCGTCGAACTGCTGAAGCGCCCGCACCGCACCGGCACGCAGGCTTGGCTCGCGACCAGCGGCATTGCCCGGCGGCTGCGCGATGCCGCCCAGTCTCAGTCCGCGCAGTAAACCGCCAGATCTGGGTCCGCTCAGTAGCCCGGTGGTTCGTCGGCCGGAAAGCGCAGATCGCGGGTCGGAAACGGCTTACCGGGATACTTGTGCAACGCCGCCTCGTTGATATCGACGCCGAGGCCTGGCGCCGTCGGCAGTTCGATATAGCCGTTCTTCGGCTTGAGCTGGTTCGGCGAAATGTCGTCGCCCATTTCGGTGAACGGCACGAAGTACTCGGTGATGATGAAGTTCGGCATGGTTGCCGAGGCTTGCACCGTGGCGGCCAGGCCGAGCACCGTCGAATTGTAGTTATGCGGCGACATGGCGATATAGGCCGGCTCGGCCATGGCGGCGATTTCCTTCAGCTCCAGAATGCCGCCGCAACTGGCGACGTCGGGGTTGAGGATGTCGGCGGCGCGCGCCTCGATCACTGGACGGAAGCCGGCCTTGGTGTAGATCGCCTCGCCGGTGACCACGGGGATCGAGATCGACGAACGGATTTCCGCCAGGGCGGCCACATTCTCCCACATGCATGGCTCCTCGAACCAATAGGGCCGGTATGGTTCGATGGCCTCGGCCAGACGGATGGCATGCATCGGTGCCAGCCGACGATGCACTTCGATCAGGATATCGATGTCGTTGCCGACGGCATCGCGTACCGCCTTGACCGTCGCCACGGCCTTGCGCTCCACGTCCTGGGGCGGATGGTTGCGCCATGGGCCCGAGATCGGATCGAACTTGATCGCCGTGAAGCCTTTCTTCAGCACCTTTTCCGCCGCCCGCGCGTAATCGTCAGGCGAGTTCATCTTGTAATACCAGCCGTTGGCGTAGACCCTGAGCTTGGTCTTCACCGGCCCGCCCAGCAGGTTATAGACAGGCTGCTGCAAGGCCTTGCCGACGATGTCCCACATCGCCATCTCGAGGCCGGAAATAGCGCAGAACAGCTCCAGCGAGCCGCGGCGCTGCCCGTAATCCTCGAAGGCGATCTGGGTAAAATGCTTGATGTGGAACGGGTCGCGTCCGCTCAGGTAGCGCCTGAGTTCGTTGACATGGGCGACGACGGCGGGATCGCGGTCGTATTGCGAATAGCATTCCCCCCAACCGGTGATGCCGGCGTCGGTCTCCACTTTCACGAAGATCAGATTCTTGCGCCACCCCGGGTGCAGGGTGAAGCAGGTGACCTGGGTAATTTTCATGACGCGCTCTCCTTGGACGTGTTGTCGTGTACCGGTTCTGTAAAGTTGATGCCGGCGGCTCCCCCCTCTCCCTGTCCCTCCCCCTCGCGGGGGGAGGGAACCCAGCGGTATCGCCGCGACCCTCTAATGATTTTCTCGAAGCAGTGGCAACAGCGTCCCCTCCCCCCAGCGAGGGGGAGGGACAGGGAGAGGGGGACGGCCTTGCCGGATTACAGCGCCTGGCGAACGCGCGGCGCGCATTCCTCCATGAACAACTGCATGGCATCCAGTGCCACCTGATTCTCCATGCCCGGCCAATGCAGGCTGACGATCAGGTGATTGAAGCCAATTGCCTTGGCCTGCTTGATAATGCTGTCGGCGACCTGGTCGGGCGAGCCGATCAGGAAACGGTCCTTGAGCAATTCCTCGAATTCCTGGCCAAGGTCGTTGTCACCCTTGGGCATGGCCTTGTCCTGGCCCCACTCGTGATAGGCCTTGTACTTGGTCTCCAGCGCCGGCCCGCACAGCTTGAGCGCTTCGGCCCGCGTGCGCGCCACGAAGACCTCGCGGCGCATCGGCACTTCGCTGGGGAAGGGCTTGCCCAATTCGTCCATCGCCCGCTTGTAGACATCCATCTGCTTGAGGATGGTGTCGAGGCGGTTGTGCGGATTGATGTACCAGCAGTCGCCGAGGCGCGCCGCCCGGCGGATGGCCGGATCGGCGTTGGCGCCGATCCAGATCGGCGGCCGCGGCAGTTGCACCGGCTTGCACGACAGCGTCGCGTTCTCCAACTCGAAGTGCGAACCGACCATGGACACGTTGTCTTCCGTCCACAGCCGCTTGATCGCCTCCAGATTTTCTTCCAGGCGCGGCACCCGTTCCTTCTGGGTGGTGCCGAAGCCCTTGAACTCGACATCGCGATAGCCGAGGCCGCAGCCGAACACCAGCTTGCCGTTCGACATGACGTCCAGCGTCGCCAACTGTTCGGCGATGTCGAGCGGCTTGTGCAGGGACAACAGCACGATGCCGGCGACCAGCCGGCAATTTGGCGCCTCGGTCATCATGCGCGCCAGGAAGGGAATCTGCTGCAAGTCCTGCAACGGCGCGCCGGCATAGTGCGAGCCCTTGACGATGGAGGCGAAGCCCAAGCGGTCGGCGGCGCGCGCCTGGGCGCAGACCTCGCCGAAGCGGGCCGCCATGTTTTCCCCTTGCGGGTATTGGCCGCGCATCATCAGGCCGAACTGCATGGATGCCATGGTCGCTTGCTCCCGTCGCTTGCCCGGCCTTTGGCCGTTGCCGTGGCCGGCACAGTACCGGCGGTTACGCCGGGGGTCCAGTCCACGGCGGGGTTCGACAGAACTCGGCTTTCGGGCTTACGATCACGCCGTCATGCCGACCAATAACAAATCGAGGACGTCCCCGATGGTTCTGTTTCCCGGCTTCCAGCAGACCGATATCGACACCGACGGTGCGCGCATCCGGCTGGTGCACGGCGGCAAGGGTCCGCCGCTGCTGTTGCTGCACGGCAATCCGTTCAGCCACGTCTCCTGGCACAAGCTGGCGCCGACGCTGGCCGAGCATTTCCACGTCGTCGCCAGCGATCTGCGCGGCTATGGCGATTCGACGGCGCCGGACCCGGGACCGAACAACATCAACTTCTCTTTCCGCAACATGGCGCTCGACCAGGTCCAGGTGATGGAGAAGCTGGGCTACAAGCAATTCATGGTGGCCGGTCACAACCGCGGGGCGCGCACCACCCACCGGCTCTGCCTGGACCATCCCGAGCGGGTGCTCAAGGCCGCCGTCATCGACATCCTGCCCAGCCATCACGTCTGGACCCACGCCGACAAGGAGTGGGCGATGAAATCCTGGCACTGGCTGTTCATGATTCAGCCCGCGCCCTTCCCCGAAACCCTCATGGGTTCGGTCTCCGCCGACTGGTTCATGCGCCAGAAGCTGATGAAGTCGGGAGTCGGCCTGTCGCCCTTCACCGAGGAAGCCTTGGCCGAATACATCCGCTGCTTCAATGAGAAGACCATCCGTGGCTCGTGCGCCGACTATCGCGCTTGCGCCACCTGCGACTTCGACATGGACAGCGCCGATGTCGCCGCCGGCAACAAGGTCAAACCGCCGCTGCTGGTGCTCTGGGGCCAGCGCAGCCATACGGAGCAGGTCTTCGGCGACGTGCTGTCGGTATGGCGGAACTATGCCGAGAAGCCGACCGGCCACGCCCTGAAGTCGGGCCATTATCCACTGGAGGAAACACCCGAGGTGGTGCTCGATGCCTTCATGCGCTTCTTTCCCGATTGACCGATCGGCAAAGGTTGCATGAACGACGTGACTGACCGCGAAGGAAAGCCAAGGCCGTGAGCCCGCTCGCCCGTCTCTATAAACGCTGGCCGCCGCGCGACGATCTGAGTGCGGCGGAACTAGACGACGGGCTCGCCTGGCTGGTGCGCAACGGCGTCGGCGGACAGATGATGGAAACCCTGTCGGTCGGCGCCTTCATGACCGCCTATGCCCTGGAACTCGGCGCCACCAACCTGGCCATCGGCTTGCTGGCGGCGATTCCCCACATCACGCAGCTCTTGCAGCTGGCCGGCGTGCCGCTCGCCGACCGGCTGCGCAATCGCCGGCTGCTGTCGATCGTCGCCGCCGGGTTGAGCCGGCCGATGTTCCTGGTCATCGCCGCCGCCGCCTTCGTCCCTGATTCAGACCTGGCACTGCTGATCGTCGCCATCGCCTTCGCCGTGCGATTTTCCTTCACCGCGTTGATGAGCTGCGGCTGGAATTCGTGGATGCGCGATCTGGTGCCCGAAGGCAGCATGGGGCGCTATTTTAGCCGCCGCCTGACCGCCATGACGTTGATCGGCATCGTGCTCGGCCTGGCCAGCGGCGCCTTCATCGATCTATGGACGGAATACGCCCAGTGGCCGGCCCGCCATGCCTACGCCATCCTGTTCGTCGGCGCCTTCATCGGGGGCAGCTATTCCGTATTCTGCATGACCCGCGTCCCCGAACCGCGCATGGCGCGGCCGACCGGCGATCTCGACCTGCTGCGCCGCCTGGGAACGCCCTTCCGCGACCCCAATTACCGGCAATTCATGCTGTTCCTGGGCTCGTGGAACTTCGCCGTCAATCTAGCGGCGCCGTTTTTCACCGTGCACATGCTCAAGACCCTGAACATCGATCTGATGACGATCATGGTGCTGACCACGCTCAGCCAGCTGGCCAACGTTGCGGTACTGCGCTGGTGGGGGACCATCGCCGATCGCCTGAGCAACAAGTCCGTGCTGGCGGTCTGCGCGCCGCTGTTCATCGGCTGCATCTTCGCCTGGACCTTCACCACCTTTCCCGAGCCGCACGCCCTGACCATGCCGCTGCTGGTCGTCATCCACGTGCTGACCGGCATCGCCACCGCTGGCGTGACACTGGCTTCCGGCAATATTGCGTTGAAGCTGGCGCCGCGCGGCGATGCCACCACATTCCTGGCCAACAACAGCCTGGTCAATTCCGTGGCCGCCGGCATAGCCCCCATCGTCGGCGGCCTGTTCGCCGATTTCTTCATGCGTCGCGAACTGTCGCTGACCCTGCGCTGGCACGAGCCTGGTTTGGACGTGACCTTCGATACCCTCAGCATCGCGCAGTGGGATTTCTTCTTCCTGCTGGCCACCCTGATCGGCATCTTTTCGATCTACCGGCTGAGCCGCATCGTCGAAGTCGGCGAGGTCAGCGAGCGCATGGTGCTCAACGAAATGCTGCTTGGTGTGAAGCGCAGCGTGCGCAACCTGTCGACCATCGCCGGCCTGATCTCGGCCACCGAATTCCCGCTCGGCGCCGCCCGCCGTCGCCGCCACGCCCGGCCGCGCCCCGGCACCGCCAGCGCGCCACCCACCGGCGAGCCCCCGGCGACCGGGGACACACCGGCCCATGAGTTCAATCTCAACAGAAGGTTTACCGTCATGATCACCATCGCCTACGTCGCCTGCCCGGAAAGCGGGGAAATCGCCATGCTGCGGCTCGACCCGGAGACCGGCGCCATCGAGGATCGTGGTCGGGTGGCCGTCAACGACACGGTCATGCCGCTCGCCGTCAGCCCGGATCGCCGCTATCTCTATGCTGGCCTTCGTGGCGAGAAGCCGGCCATTGCCAGCTATCGCATCGATCCGGCGACCGGCGGCCTGACCGAGCTGAGCCGCGTGCCGGTGCCCAGCGGCAATCCCTATCTGTCGACCGACCGCCGGGGCCGTTTCCTGTTAGCTGCCGCTTTCTTCGGCAATACCATCGCGGTCTATCCCGTCGGCGAGCGCGGCTTCGCGCAAGGCCAGCCCGTCGTCATGGAACACAACCTGCCGACGGCCCATTGCATCGTGCCCGATCCATCCAATCGCTTCACGCTGACCCCGGTGCGCGATTCCGACATGATCGTGCAGCGCCGCTTCGATGCAATGACCGGCCAGCTAACGCCCAACGATCCGCCCGTCCATCGCCTGCGCAGCGGCGCCGGGCCGCGCCATCTGGTGTTCCACCCCAACGGCCGTTTTGTCTTCATCGTCAACGAGACCGACGCGACGGTGGACGCCTGCGGCTTCGATCCCATCGCCGGCACCCTGTCGGCGATCCAGACGCAAAACCTGCTGCCGGCCGGCACCGCCGGCACGCCCGCCGCCGCCGAGATCGACATAACGCCCGACGGCCGCTTCCTTTACGCCAGCGAACGCCTGACCAGCACCTTGGTCGCCTTTGCCGTCAATGCCGACAGCGGCAAGCTCGCCAAGATCGGCAGCTTCCCCACCCAGACCAAACCGCGCGGCTTCGCTGTCGACGCCCGGGGGCGCTTCCTGCTCGCCGCCGGACAGCAATCGAACGTGCTAACCGTACATGCCATCGATGCGCAAAGCGGCGCCTTG
Source organism: Asaia bogorensis (assembly GCA_945878455.1). Lineage (GTDB taxonomy): Bacteria > Pseudomonadota > Alphaproteobacteria > Rhodospirillales > CAMCUA01 > CAMCUA01. Next base: position 13,560 of record CAMCUA010000021.1, read on the forward strand.
CGCGATCTGTCGCACCATCCCGTGGGCAAGGCTCCATGCTGGGTCGACGTCGTGGAGCTGCCATGAATTTCGAGCTCGCCGAGGAACAGCGCATGTTCCGTGATGCCGTGCGCGGCATCGCGGAACGGCATTGCCGCGCCGGCGCGGTGGCCCGCGCCCATGCCCCGACCATGCCGATGGATATCGCCCGCCTCTTCGCCGCCAACGGCCTGATGGGTATTACCATCCCCGAGGCCGACGGCGGCCAAGGCGGCAGCCTGATGGACGCGGTCATCGCCATCGAGGAAGTGGCGATGGTCTGCCCGCGCAGCGCCGATGTCATCCAGGCCGGCAACTTCGGCCCGATCCGCACCCTGGCGGCCTTCGGCTCGCCGGCGCAAAAGGCCCGCTACCTGCCGGCGTTGCTGGCCGGTGAGGCGCTGATCAGCCTCGGCATGAGCGAACCGGAAGCCGGTTCGGCGGTGACCGACCTGACCACCAGCGCGACGCCCGATGGCGACGGCTGGCGGGTCAACGGCTCGAAAGTCTTCGGCACCCATTCGGCCGAGGCCGATACCTTCCTGATCTACGCCCGCTTCGGCCCCGGCATCGACGGCATCGGTTCGCTGCTGCTCGAACGCGGCATGCCCGGCCTGACGGTGGGCGAGGTTTCGACCTTCATGAACGGCGACACCTGGTCGGCGCTGTATTTCGACAACGTCGCCATAACCTCGGAACACGTGCTGCTCGGCCCCGGCGGTTTTCGCCAGCAGATGTCCGGCTTCAATGCGGAACGCATCGGCAATACGGCGCGCTCGCTCGCCTTCGGCCGGCATGCCTACGAAGCGGCGCGCGACCATGCCAAGACCCGCAAGCAGTTCGGCCGGCCGCTGTGCGAATTCCAAGGCCTGCAATGGAAGTTCGCCGACATGTATTTGAAGCTCGAGGCCGGGCGCCTGCTGCTGTACCGGGCAGCGGCAAGCGCCGACAAGGGGCTGCCCAACGCCGACGAAACCGCATTGGCCAAATTGTTCTGCAACGAGGCCGGCTACGAGGTCTGCGATCAGGCCGTGCAGATCATGGGCGCCACCGGCTTCAGCCAGGAGCTGCTGGTCGAATACTGCCTGCGCAAGACGCGCGGCTGGCGCATCGCCGGCGGCACCTCGGAGATGATGCGCAACCGCCTGGCCGAAAGCATCTTCGAGCGGCGCTTTTCGCAACGCCCGCCGCGCCCGGCCAAGGCCTGATCCGTATGGATCGCGACGTCCTCCGCCGCGCCCTGTTCGCACCCCGCGCCATCGCCCTGGTCGGCGCCTCGGGCGATGCGACCCGCGCCGCCTCGCGGCCGCTGCGCTTCCTGCGCGATTGGGGCTTTGCCGGCACGGTCTATCCGATCAATCCCGGCCGCGGCGAGGTCATGGGCGAACGCGCCTGGCCCAGCCTGCGCGATCTGCCCGGGCCGGTAGATCAGGTCTTCGTCATGGTCGCCGCCAACGCCGTCGAGGGCGTGGTCGCCGAATGCGGCGCCCTCGGCATTCCCTTGGCCACCGTCTACAGTGACGGCTTCGCCGACGCCGGTCCCGAGGGTGCCGCCCGCCAAGCCACCCTGCTGGCGACGGCCAAAAAAGCCGGCGTGCGCGTCCTCGGCCCCAACGGCATGGGCCTGATCGACGTACAGGGCCGCATGCCGCTGACCGTCAATGCCGTGCTCGAATCCGTGCGGCCACTGGCCGGCGGCGTCAGCTTGGTGTCGCAAAGCGGCACCATGCTGGGCGCCCTGATGACGCGCGGCAAGGCACGCGGCGTCGGCTTCGCCAAGCTGGTCTCCGTCGGCAATGAATCCGACCTCGGGGTGGGCGAGATCGTCGACCTGCTGGTCGACGATCTCGCCACCGAGGTCATCCTGCTGTTTCTCGAAACCCTGCGCGATGGCGAGCGCCTCGGCCGGGCGGCGCGGCGTGCCTTTGCGGCGGGCAAGCCTGTCATCGCCTATCGCCTGGGACAGTCTGCCGCCGGCCGTGCGCTGGCCGCCACCCACACCGGCGCCATCGCCGGCCCCGACAAGGTCGTCGATGCCTTCCTGCGCCACCATGGCATCCTGCGCGTCGCCATGCTCGACAGTCTGATCGAGCTGCCGGCCCTGGTGCGCGGCCGCCGCCCGGGTACCGGCGGCCGGCGCGTCGCCGTGATGACCACCACCGGCGGCGGCGCCGCCACCGTGGTCGATCGCTTAGGCGCGCTCGGCGTCGAACTGGCGAGCCCGCCGGCCGACCTGATCCGCCGGGTTGCCGAACGCGGCATCCATGTCGGCAGCGGCCCCTTGATCGATCTGACCGTGGCCGGCGCGCGACCGGATATTTACGGCATGGCCCTGGAAAGCATCGCAGCCCACGCCGATTGCGACGCCGTCGTCGCCGTCGTCGGCTCGTCGGGCGTCGATGCCGGCCGCTCGTTGCAGCCCTTTCTCGACATGGCGGCGCAGGGCCCGGCGCGCTGTCCCGTCGCCGTCTTCATCGCCCCCCATGCCGAACAGTCCCTGGTCCGCCTGGCCGAGGCCGGCATCCCTGCCTTCCGCACCCCGGAAGGCTGCGCCGACGCCCTCGTCGCCTATCTCGCCTGGCGCGCGCCCGCCGCCGAGGCAGCACCGGTGGGCGATGTGGAAGCAGCCCGCCGCCTGCTGGCGCAGTCAGATTCTTCCACACTCGACGAAGCGCAAAGCGGCGCCGTCTTCGCCGCCCTCGGCATTCCGCGACCGCGCCTGGTCATCGCCCAGGTGGCCAGCGATGCCGCAGGGCTGACCTTCCCCGTGGCGGCCAAGGTGCTATCGGCCGCCATCGCCCATAAAACCGAAGTCGGCGGTGTCGCCTTGAACATCCCCGATGTCGCTGCCTTGGCAACAGCCATGGCCGAAATCAGGTCGCGCGTCGCCCAGGCCCGGCCCGAGGCCCCCATTGCCGGCATCTTGGTGCAGGAGATGGCGAGTGGCCTGGGCGAGGTGCTGATCGGTTTTCGCCGCGACGCCGAGGCCGGCCCCATCGTCACCGTCGGTGTCGGCGGCCGGCTGGCGGAACTCTACGACGATGCCGCCGTGCGCCTGGCCCCCGTCGATGCGGCGACGGCGCGCGACATGATCGAACAGGTGACCGGCCTTGCGCCGCTACGCGGCTATCGCAATTTGCCCAAGGGCGATCTGGCCGCCTTGGCGGCGGCCATCGTCGCGCTCTCCCAACTCGCCCGGATCGACCATCCGCGCGTCGCCGAAGCCGAAATCAATCCGCTGATCGTCAACGCCCAGGGCGTCGCCGCCGTCGACGGCCTGATCGTCCTCGCGACAGCGCATAGCCCTTGAGGTGATCGGCACCCCCACCTCTCCCCAACCCTCTCCGCCCTCGGCGGCTTCACCGCCATGGGACAAGTCCCGGCGGAGCCAGAGGGGGCAGAGAGGGCGTTATGGAAACCCTCTCCGCCGCTAGCGGGGGGAGAGGGAGGGGCCCGCGTAGCGGGAGGGTGAGGTAGGTCGCGCCGCCGACGGATGCCGGCCCATGGCGGAACACACCCCCAACCCCTTCCGCCCCTGGCGGCGTCGCCGCCATGGGATGAATTCCGGCAAAGCCGCCGCTCTAAACCCTCTTCAACCGCTGGCGATACAGCCAGACGACATCGACGGCGCAACGCAAGGCGCCCGACAGGATGACCCTGGCGCCTCGTGATCGATGTTGCTGCCGACGGGCGCATTGGACAGTTGCAGCTGGACGGTCTCGTTAGTCGGTTCCACGTCGTGGTCGTTGATGGTGGTGACGGTGACGGGAAGGCTGCTGACGCCGATGGGGAAGGTCAGGGTGGTGGTGGCGACGGGATTGTAGTCGCCGCCAGAATCCGCCGAGCCGCCGGCCGGCACGGTGGCGACGTCGATGGTCTGCGCCACGCCGATGAGGCCGCTGCGCCGCACGGTGAAGACCAGATTGCCGCCCTCGACGGCGGGCGCCGCCGGCGCCTCGACCGTGAAGCCACCGGTCAGGCCGGTGACGGCGATGCCGGTGCGGTTGTCGGCGGGATCGTAGCTGTTCGTGACCTTGGCCCCGTCGGCGTAGGTGACGTCGATGAGACGGCCGAGGGGGTCGTAGGTGTAGGCGACGACGTTCTGCCCCCAGGCCGAACCCGCCGACAGCGCCAGGAAAAGACCCGCGACCCACGCTACGTTTCCCCCCACCCGACCCATCATGACCCAACCCTTCCGTTTACGGATAATTTGGCAGCCGTCACCTACAATTTAGGCTGCTCAATAACTCAATCTCTTTATCTCTTCACAAGACGAAGGTGGTTAATCAACTCGTACTCGTCTCCACCCTGCTTATTCTCTGTTAATTCAGCACCAGCCCATGCAGGGGTCATTAGGTGTTCGTGTTCTCTTTTTCCTCTCAGTCGGATGAGTTTGCTAATAAGGAACTCGAGTCCCTCATCATCAAAGCAGATTGCCGCCTCAGCTTCGTTCGTTTTTTGGGCATCTTTGATCTCAACGGTAAGCAACATCCTTACTCTCCTAAGAAATATTTCTTCTTTTCGAGCGGTCCTTTGTAATTCCGTAGACGATTTACATCTACGTGTGGCGGTTCTCCAAAATTATTTGCTTTGTCAATATGATATGAACGGCCGGTCTTAGGATTGACGTACCCGCCTTTGCCGCCAGCCGGATCCGGCCCCCGAGGATCAAAGCCCTTCCGTCTGAACATTTCGTCGATTTGTGCCGGTGATTTGCCGCGAAACGGATTGCCCAGTCCCTTTGCGGCATTTAATCCTTTGTTGCCAAGCTTTGCCCGCGATGCCGCGATTCCAGCGAACGGCACGACGGCGGCAAGGCTCAGGCCAGCATCGACCCAGTTTCCGCGCGCAGCGCTGATGCCGGCATTGGTCAAATCGGCCAATTCGCCGAAAACCGGTATCAGCCCCACCACGTCCAATCCCAATTGAATGGAGTCGAGCAGACCGAACTTCGGACTCGCATGCCCCTGCTGCACTGCTGCCTGTCGGCTCAGCCCGCTCGGATCGACCAAGTTCAGCGGATCATTCCCGACATAGGCATAGATGTTCATGCCGTCGCCGGTGCCGATGGGGTCGGTCTGCAGGAAGCGGCCCAGGATCGGGCTGTAGTCGCGCGCCCGCAGGTGGTAGAGGCCGACGGAAGCCTCGTAGCGATAGCCGGCGAAGCGGAAGGGATTGTTCTTGCCGACCTGGCTGGCCGGTTCCGAGGTCTCGCCCCAGGCGGAATAGCTGTAGCTGGCGACGATGGCGCCGGCGCCGTTGCTGAGCGCGATCACCGAGCCGATGGCGTCGTAGTGATAGAAGTAGCGGTTGGCGCCTTCGATCATCGCCACCGGCTCGTCGCTGCCGGGGCCGGGGATGAAGCGGCGCAGCAGGGCGCCGGCGCCGTCGTATTCAGCGATCTGGTCGTCGCCCGACCACAGGAACTTGGTGACGGTGCCGTTGAGCGTGCAGCTGACGCGGCGGCATGATCGCCGCCGTCGACGGCCTGATCGTCCTGGCTACGGAAGGCTGACCGTCATCCGCTGGCGATACAGCCAAACGACATCGACGGCGAAGGACCAGGCGGTGAGGGCCAGGCCGGCGGCGGCGATCCATGGCGTGACCGCCGACGGCAGGATCGGCGCGAGACAGGCGACCAGCGCCGCCACCTGCGCGGCGCAGACGACGCGCCGCCGCTCGCTTTGCGGCAACGGCCGGCGCAGCCACGACCAGAGCCATCCCGCCACGACGAAGGCGTAACGCAAGGCACCCGATAGGACGACCCAGGCGCCGGCCTTATCCAACTGCCAGATCAACGCCGACAGCACCAGGATCGCCAGGGCATCCACCTCCATGTCGAAGCGCGCACCGAAGTCGCTGACCGCACCCGTCCGCCGCGCCCACCAGCCGTCGACCCCGTCGAGCAGCAAGGCCATGACGGCGATGCCCAGCAACGGCCAGACGACGGCAGCCGCCTCCGGCCGGCCGATATAACCGGCCAGTCCGCAGACCATGACCAGGCGCACCAGGGTGATCCGGTTGGCGCCGCCGAAGCTCGGTGCCGCTGCATGCCCTGGCGCCACAGCGGCCATGGCGGCGGCGAACAGCAGATAGACGGCGACCGCCTGGCCGAGGGCGCCGGCCTCCACCGTCCCGGTAACGGCGATGAGCGCCAGCAGGCCCGCCGCGCCATGACGGGCGGCGCTCCAGCGCCATTCTCTGTCCTCGACGACGCTTGCCACGGCGGACCCCAGGTCGTTAAACGGTGTTGATCGCCAGCATAGGAATCCCATGGCCGCCGACAAAGCCCTAACCTGTGCCACCCGCGCCTATTGGGTGACCGCCCCCGGACGCGGGGAATTGCGCGACGCCGTCATCGTCGGACCGGCGGCTGGCGAGGTGCTGGTCCGTGCCCTCTACAGCGGCATCAGCCGGGGCACCGAGGCTTTGGTGCTGGGCGGCCGGGTGCCGGCGAGCCAATACACGACCATGCGCGCACCCTTCCAGGAAGGCGATTTCCCGGCGCCGGTGAAATACGGCTACAGCAGCGTCGGCATCGTCGAGAGTGGCGCTGCCGCGTTGATCGGATGCACCATCTTCTGCCTCTACCCGCACCAGGACCGCTACCTGGTGCCCGCCGATTCGGTGGTGCCCCTGCCTGCCAACCTGCCACCGGCACGCGCCGTGCTCGCCGCCAATATGGAAACGGCGCTGAACGGCGTCTGGGACTTAAGCCCGGGGCCGGGCGACCGGGTGGCAGTGATCGGCGCCGGCACGGTCGGCTGCCTGCTCGCCCGCCTGATCGGCCGCATACCGGGCTGCGCGGTTGAACTGGTCGACATCGATCCCGGCAAGGCGCGCTTGGCGGCCGCCATGGGGGTGGGCTTCGCCACCCCCGCGACCGCCGCCGGCAATGTCGATGCCGTCGTCCATGTGTCCGGCGCTCCGGCCGGTCTGGTCACCGCCCTACGCCTGGCCGGCGTCGAGGCCACCGTTTTGGAAATGAGCTGGTACGGCGACACCGCCGTCGCCGTGCCCCTGGGCGAAGCCTTCCATTCGCGCCGGTTGACCGTGAAATCCTCACAAGTCGGTTCGCTGCCGCCCTCACGCCAGGCCCGCTGGAGCCGGCGGCGGCGGCTGGAACAGGCCCTGACCTTGCTCGCCGACGACGCCTTCGACGCACTGATCACCGGCGAGAGCCAGTTCGCGGAGCTGCCCGCCGTCATGGCCCGCCTCGCCGCCAATCCTGCCGGCACCCTTTGCCATCGCATCGTCTATCCCGCAACCGAGGTTTGAACACCGATGTATGCCCTGACCGTCCGCGACCACGTCATGATCGCCCACAGCTTCCAAGGCGCGGTGTTCGGGCCGGCCCAGGCGCTGCACGGCGCCACCTATGTCGTCGATGTCGAACTGCGCCGGGCCGAACTCGACGGCGACGGTCTGGTCGTCGATATCGGACTGGCGGCGGCAGCGCTGAAATCCGTGCTGGCGGCGATCAACTATCGCAACCTCGACGACCATCCCGATTTCACCGGCCGCAACACCACCACGGAATTCCTCGCCCGCGCCGTTTTCGACCGCATGGCCGCACGCATTGCCACGGGCGAACTGGGACCGGGCTCGAACGGCCTGTGCGCCATGAAAGTGACCTTGGCCGAATCCCACATCGCCTGGGCCGCCTACGAAGGCAAGCTGCCGGTGGCGCCAGGCGCCCGATGAACCGCCAGCTGCACGTCGTCCTGCCCGGCGATCCGGACACGCCGACCGGCGGCTATATCTACGACAAGCGCATGATCGCCGAACTGCGGCACGCCGGTTGGACGGTCGCGCTCCACGCGCTCGGCCCCGGCTTCCCGAATCCGAGCCGCGAAGAGACGGCCGCCGCCGATGCCTTGCTGACAGCTTTGCCCGAGGGCGCCATCGTCGTCCTCGATGGCTTGTGCCTCGGCGTCCTGCCCGAGGTCGTGCAACGCCAGCAGGGCCGGCTGTGCCTCATCGGCCTGGTGCATCATCCCTTGGCCGAGGAAACCGGCCTCGACGAACCGCAGCGGCAACGCCTGTTCGTCAGCGAACGCGACGCCCTTGCCGCCTGCCGCCGGGTGATCGTCACCAGTCCGTTCACCGCCTCGGCGCTGACACCTTACGGCGTTCCGCCCGACCGTATCGGCACCGCCCCGCCGGGCACCGATCCGGCGCCGCTCGCCCCCGGCTCCCGCGGCCCAGGGCTGCACCTGATCTCGGCTGCTTCGTTGACGCCGCGCAAGGGTCACGACGTGCTGCTCGCCGCCCTGGCCTTGCTACAGGATCGCGACTGGCGCTTAACCCTGGCCGGCAGTCCCGACCTCGACCCGCTGTGGGCGGCCAAAATTCGCGGCCTGATCGCCGACCAGGGGCTGGGCAGACGAGTGACCCTCCACGGCGTTCTTTCCGGCGCTGCCCTCGACGGCTTCTATGCCTCCGGCGATGTCTTCGTCCTCGCTTCCCATTACGAAGGCTATGGCATGGTCCTGGCCGAAGCCCTGGCGCGCGGTCTGCCCATCGTCGCCACCACCGGCGGCGCGATTCCCTTCACCGTGCCCGCCGATGCAGGCGTGTTGGTGCCGCCCGGCGACAGCGCCGCCTTCGCCACGGCGCTGAGCCGCCTGTTCGACACACCGGCGTTGCGCGCCGCCCTTGCCGCCGGCGCCCGCCGGGCGCGCGATGGCCTACTCGACTGGCCACGGGCGGCCCTTCGCTTCGCCGACGAAATCGCCGTGGCCATATCCCCATGAGCGGCTTCGATCCCGCTTGGCTCGGCTTGCGCGAACCCGCCGACGCCCGCGCCCGCGCCGGGCGTCTGGCGCAGCGGCTGCGCGCCTGGGGACCGGCATCCTGGCGCCTCGTCGATCTCGGCTGCGGCACCGGCGCCAACGGCCGTTGGCTGGCGCCGCGCCTGGGCGGGCGGCAGGACTGGCAGTTGATCGACGGCGACGCCCGCTTGCTGGCGCGCTGCCCGGCGGGCATGACCCGTGGTGGCTGCCAAGCCACCTTCCATCCGCAACGCCGGGACCTGCGTCGCGATCTCCGCCGGACCCTGGGCGGCGCCGATGCGGTCACCGCCTCCGCCTTGCTCGATCTGGTCTCCGAGGCGTGGCTCGCCGACACGATCGCCGCTTGCCGGCGCGGCAATG
>CAMCUA010000022.1 GCA_945878455.1 Asaia bogorensis
TCCCACTCCAGGGGGGAGGGAACCATGCAGTGCCGCCGCAGCACATTGTCATGTCGACGGGAGGCTGAAACAGCGTTCCCTCCCCCCTGAGGGGGAGGGATAGGGAGAGGGGTAACCGCGCTCCGCCGCCTAGGACGTAAAAATCGTGAACCGCTGCAGCACCCGGCTCTTGATCAGCGGCGTCACCGATTCGCGAAACATCGCCAGATAGGGCCGGCTGCCGTGGTCGGCGATGGCGGCCGCGTCGCGATAGGTCTCCCAGATGCGGAAGGTACCCGGTGCGTCGTCGGCTTCCGCCACGTCGAAGGAAATGCACCCTGGCTCCTGGCGCGTGCGCTGGGCGTGGCCGCGCACCAGTTCGCGATAGGTGGCGGCGTCCTTGGGGTCGACCTTCACGTCGACCGAAATCACCAATGGGCCTGTCTTTTCCGTCATCGTCCCTTTCCTCCGGTTCGGATTTCTTTGGCCATAGGTTCCCCATAGAGGGGCAGGCGACTATGACTATAAGGTGCGTTGCCGGCGCGACAAAGGCGGCGCTTTGCCGGCCCCGGTGCAAAGGAGCCGTTCTACATGATCGTCATCGTCATGGGCGTGTCCGGTGCCGGCAAGTCGACGGTGGCTAGCCTGTTGGCCCGGCGCCGCAGCTGGCGCTTCGTCGAAGCCGACGACTTCCACCCGCCGGCCAATATCCAAAAGATGTCTGCGGGCGTATCGCTCGACGAAACCGACCGCATGCCCTGGCTAACCGCGCTCGCCGCTGCCATCGACGGCCTGCGCGCCGATGGTCTCAGTGCCGCTGTCGCCTGTTCGGCGCTCAAGAGTGCCTATCGCCGCCAGTTGATGGATGGCCGGTCTGGCATGCGGCTGGTCTACCTCCGGGGCGATGCTGCCCTGATCCGCCCGCGCCTCGAATCCCGCCAGGGCCACTTCGCGCCACCCGACCTGCTGCAAAGCCAACTGGTGACCTTGGAGGAACCGGGTCCGGACGAAAACCCCCTCGTCCTTGCCGCCGCCGCCGATCCTGAAAGCATCGTCGATGCCATCGAGGCGGCGATTGTCATCTAACATACTGGGTGCTATATTTCTTGGTGTTATGGTGGATATCCCGAGAGCGAAATGCGCGTCTTCAAGAACAAGCCATTCGCCCGCTTTTCCAGCCATGAAGGAATCGACGATAGCGCGCTTTGCGAGGCCATTCGCCGGGCTGATAGCGGGCTGATCGATGCCGATCTCGGCGGTGGCGTGATCAAGCAGCGGCTGGCGCGGGAAGGTCAGGGTAAGTCAGGCGGGTTTTGCAGCATCGTTCTGTTTCGGCGAGGCGATAAAGCGTTCTTTGCCTATGGCTTTGCCAAGAACGACCGGGACAATCTCAGGCGGGACGAACTGAAGGCGTTCCGCGAACTGGCCGACGCCATGCTTGCCTATGACGATAAAACCCTGGCGGCGGCGATACGCAACGGAACGATCACGGAGATCAGGTGCTATGGGTAAGCAGTATCGCAGCGACGCATTGGCGGCCGTGCACGAAACGGCGCTCGGGCTTACCGAAGCCGGCGCGATGGACAAGCGGACAATGAAGAGCTTCGACGAGATGTGCCTGACGCCGGTCGAGATATTGACCGCCGGGCAGATCCGGCAGATCCGCCTGCGGGAGAAGGCAAGCCAGGCGGTGTTCGCGCGCTATCTCAACGTCACGACCGGGCTGGTCAGTCAGTGGGAGCGGGGCGAAAAGCATCCGCGCGGCGCGTCGCTCAAGCTGCTCACGCTGGTTGCCAAGAAGGGGCTGCAGGCGGTCGCCTAAGCGGTGCCAGCCGAGGATGGATCGTAGCGGCTCACCTCGATCTCGCCCTGCCGCTGTCGCGCCCGCGCCAGTTCGAAGGCGGTCTGCAGCTTTAGCCACATGTCGGCCGACGAGCCGAAAGCCTTTTCCAGCCGGATCGCCATTTCCGGGGAAATGCCGGCGCGCTCGTTGACCAGGCTGTCGAGGGCCTGGCGGGTGACGCCCAGCACCTTGGCGCCCGCCGTGACCGACAGCCCCATGGGCCGCAGGCATTCCTCGGGAACGATCTCGCCGGGATGCGGCGGGTCGATCATGGGTATGGCATGTCCTCCGGTCATCCCTACATCCCCCGCCAAGCACCTGCTGGTGTTGTCGAAGGGCGTGAAACACCAGAGACCACGGAGGCTCGCAGAGATGGACACAGAGAAGAAAACCGAAGACGCATTGCGCGTCCTTTTTCCTCGGTGACTCCTCTGTGCTTCTCTCGTGGTCTCTGTGTTGACCTTCGGCTCAACCCCTCACGGCTGCTGATAGACCGTCTTCACCGTCGTATAGAATTCGATGGCATAACGCCCCTGCTCGCGCGGGCCATAGCTTGAACCTTTCCGCCCGCCGAAGGGCGCGTGGTAGTCGACGCCCGCCGTCGGCAGGTTGATCAGCACCATGCCCGCCGCGCTATGGCGCTTGAAGTGGCTGGCGTGTTTCAACGATGTCGTGCAGATGCCCGACGACAGGCCGAAGTTGGTGTCGTTGGCCGTGGCCAGCGCCTCGTCGTAGCCGTCGACCTTGATGACGGAAGCCACGGGGCCGAAGATTTCTTCGCGGTTGATGCGCATCTTGTTGGTGGTGCCGGTGAACAGCGCCGGGGCCAGATAGAAGCCTTCGGTGTCGCGTTTGAGTTGCTCGCCGCCGTGCAGCGTCCCGCCTTCCTTCTTGCCGATGTCGAGATAGCTGAGATCGGTCTCGAACTGCCCACGGTCGACCACCGGGCCGATCTGCGTGCCGGCTTTCAGCGCGTTGTCGACCACCAGTGTCTTCATCTTGGCCAGCATGGCTTCAACGAAACGGTCGTGGATGCCCTTGGTGACGATCAGCCGGCTGGATGCCGTGCAGCGCTGGCCGGTCGAGAAATAGGCGCCGTTGATGGCGCAATTGACGGCCACATCCACGTCGGCGTCGTCCATCACCACCAGCGGATTCTTGCCGCCCATCTCCAGCTGCACCTTCTTATGGGTCTCGGCGCAACGCACGGCGATGCGCTTGCCGGTGTTGACCGAACCGGTGAAGCTGATGGCGGCGATGTCGGGGGAATCCAACAGCGCTTCGCCGACCACCGAACCGGAACCCATGACCAGGTTGACGACGCCCTTCGGTAGGCCGCAATCGGCCAGGATCTTCATCAGCTCCCAGGCGCAGCCCGGCACCAGCGAGGCCGGCTTGAACACCACCGTATTGCCATAGGCCAAGGCCGGGGCGATCTTCCACGCCGGAATGGCGATCGGGAAATTCCACGGCGTGATGACGCCGACGACGCCGAGCGGCTCGCGGGTGATTTCTACGGTCAGGCCGGGGCGGGTCGAATCCAGAAGATCGCCGGTGATGCGCACCGCCTCGCCGGCGAAGAATTTGAAGATCTGGCCGGCCCGCGTCGCCTCGCCGATGCCCTCGGGCAACGTCTTGCCTTCCTCGCGCGACAGCAGCCGGCCCAATTCCTCCTTGCGCGCAAGGATGGCGTTGCCCACCGCGTCGAGGATGTCGGAACGCTGCTGGATGTTCGATCCGCCCCAGGCGACGGCGGCGGCCTTGGCGGCGGCGATGGCGGCTTCCACTTGGGCGCGGTCGGCGCCCGCGTAATCGCCGATGACGTCCTTAAGGTCGGACGGATTGACGTTGGCCATCGATTGCGCGCCGCTGACCCATTGGCCGTCGATGAAATTGGCATGCACTGTCATGGCCGTTCCTCCTCTGCGTTCCACCGTGATTTCCCGTGGGAATTTTGTCGATGTGCCGGGCGGCCGGATCATTGGCGATGCCGGCCCGCCTGTCAAAGGGGATCGGGCGGCGTCCGACCTCTTCCCCTCTCCCTATTACGCAATAGTCCTCACCAGGGGAGAAGGAGGGACGGCGTGACGCCGATGACGTGGAAATAACGGCTTGCGAAGCATGCGCAGCCTCTGCCCGTGGCGGCTGGATCTCGGTGGTGGCAGAGCGGGAGCCCTTTGTTACCCACGCCGCCCGCTTGCGGGGAGGGCCAGCGAAAAGAACTCCCCCTGTTATCGTTCTGTCACACACTTCCGCTACGGTCCCCCGGCAATTCCGGGGAAAGTCCGTTAGGGGGTATTCGATGACCACGCGTAAAGGTTCCTTGTTGCCGCGCTCGGCGGCGGTGCTGGCCTTGACCGGGCTGCTGACCACCGGGTGGATGGCAACCGCTTCGGCCGCCGATGTCGCTGTCGGCGGCGTAACGCTGTCCAACGCGGGGATTGTGGCGATGGGGCAGCTGCCGGCCAACTTGCGCGACAAGCTGGGCGAGACCTTCGGTTCGTCCTCGGGCATGGCCCTGGTGCCGCAGTCCTGGCGCAAGACCGCGACCGGCTACGAAGGCACTCTCATGCTGCTGCCCGACCGCGGCTACAACGTCGCCGGCACCACCGACTACAAGCCGCGCGTCAACACCGTCACGGTGACGATGACGCCGGAAGCCGATGGCAAGCCCGGCCGCCTCGAGATGAAGCTCACCGACAGCCTGGTCCTCACCGACGCCGCCGGCAAGCCGTTGAGTGGGCTCGATCCGGAAGCCGTGCGCCCGGCCGGCAGCGGTTTCCCCGACCTGCCGCAGGCGCGCAACGGCGCCGTCGCGCTCGACCCCGAGGCGATCGCGCTGCTGCCCGACGGCAGCTTCTTCATCAGCGATGAATACGGTCCCTACATCTATCGCTTCTCGGCCACCGGCAAGATGCTGTCGGCGATTCGTCCGCCGGAAGCCCTGATCCCGATGCGCGGCGGCGTCCAGGATTTCTCGTCGAACAATCCGGGTCCCGGTGCCCAGGCGCCGAAGCCGGCCAATCCCGAAACGGGGCGGCAGAACAACCAGGGCTTCGAAGGCATGGCGCTGACGCCGGACGGCAAGTCCCTCGCCGTCGTGCTGCAAAGCGCTCCGCGTCAGGACGGCGGCGATTCGCCGGCCACCCGGCATAACACCCGCGTCCTGGTCTACGACGTCGCCAACCTCGATGGTGCCAAGCTGAGCGCGGAATACATCGTGCCGCTGCCAGTCTTCCAAAACGCCAAGAGCGAAAACCTGGTCGCCGCGCAGAGCGAACTGGTGGCGTTGAGCGCGACGCAATTCCTGATGCTGTCGCGCGACAGCAACAACGGCTATGGCATGAAAGGCGCGGCCTCGCTCTATCGCAAGATCGATGTGATCGATATAGCCGGTGCCACCAACATCGCCGGGACAGACTTCGACAAGGCCAAGCCGGTGGCGCCCAAGGGCGTGCTCGATCCAGCGGTCAAGCCGGCGAAGCTCTCTGCCTTCATCGACATCAACGACAATGCCCAGCTCAACCGTTACGGCCTGCGCAACGGCGAGCCGAACGACGCCAAGAACCTCTCGGAAAAATGGGAATCGATGGCGCTGGCGAGCGTGCTCGATCCGGCCCGGCCGCAGGACTTCTTCCTGTTCGTCGGCAACGACAACGACTTCCGCACCACCGAAGGCTTCCAGGTCGGCGCCGCCTATAAGGACGAAGAGGGGGCGGATGTTCCGACCACCTTCCTGGTCTATCGCGTCGCCCTGCCGATGCTGGCCAAACGCCCGTAGGTGGTGCCCGATAGGATGTTATAACATTCCAATGTTTTTGTTATAAATCAATGACTTAACGACCTACTTTTGCCGTGTGGTGGCGGCTGCGGTCGACAAAAGTCATCATGCGTCGGCTTGGGTCAACAGGGCGGCTGTGCGGATCAATTCGGCCAGCGAACCGCAGTCCATCTTCTTCATGACGTTAGCCCGGTGATGTTCGACCGTGCGCGGGCTCACACCCAGTTCGCGGGCGATGACCTTGTTCGACGCGCCGGTGACGACCCGCTCCATGACGTCGCATTCACGCGCGGTCAGGGATGCATGGCGGCTGCGCAGCACGTCGCGGCTGAGTTCAATGCGGTTGTCGTTGGCATCGTCGGCCAGGCAGCCGCGGACCAGTTCGATCGGGCGATCCGACCGCACCGGCTTTTCGATGAAATCGGCGGCGCCGGCTTTCATCGCCTGGACCGCCGAATCGACATCGCCATAGCCGGTCACCACGATCGCCGGAACGCGGCTGCCGCGCGCGCGCAAGACTTGCAGCACCTCGATGCCGCCAATCCTCGGCATGCGCAAATCCAATACCAGGCAGCACGGTCGGCGGAGCGTCTGCAGTTTCAGAAAAGAGGTGGCCTCGGCGAAGGCTTCGACGCTCAGCCCGTCAGCGGACAGGACCGCACAGAAAAGGTTGCGCAGCAATTCGTCGTCTTCGACGACATAGACAGTCATGACGGTCGACAGCGGAGGGGTTTCGGCGGGCACGAACGACTTCATTAATGTTGCCTGGACTCCAGAATCACGGCGGCGACGAGAAAAATGCCGCTGTCGCGCCCGGCCGGTCAACCCCTGATGGCGCCTTACGGCCTGCTGCGGCAGCGCTCGGTTCTAACGCCGTTGGTCGAAGCGGCGGCCGACCAGGGCGGCGGCGATGTTGATCTTCTGGATGTCGATGGTGCCCCCGGCGATGCCCCAACCCCAGGCATCACGCAGGCGCCGTTCCATGGGGTAGGCCCGGGAATAGCCGTAGCCGCCCAGTAGCTGCACCGCCCGCCCGGTCACCTCGCGGGCGATCTCGTTGGCAAAGCATTTGGCGATGCTGGAATCATAGACGCTGGGCAGGCCGTTGCCGGCGGCCCAGGCGGCGCGATGAATCAGCAGCCGCGACGCATCGACCCGCATCGCCATCTCGGCCAGCGCTAGCTGCACCGCCTGAAACTCGACGATCGGCTTGCCGAACTGGCGGCGTTCCTGGACGTAGTCGAGGGCGTCTTCCAAGGCGCCAGCCGCCTGCGCCAGCGCCATAGTGGCGTTGCCGCAGCGCTCCAGGTCGAAGGCTTCCATCAGCTTGGTGAAGCCGCCGGCCGGAACGATCAGGTTCTCCAGCGGCACGCGGGCATCATCGAAATGGATGTCGGCCGATGGGATGCCGCGAAAGCCCATTAGCGGTTCGGCTTTGCCGAAGCTCACTCCCGGCGTGTCGCGCTCTACGTAAACGGCGCCGATACCCTTGGCGCCCGGTGCATCCGACAGGCGGCAGTAGACGACATAGCCGTCGGCATGGCCGCCGCCCGAACACCAGCGCTTGGCACCGCTCAGCACCAGATCGCCGCCCTTAGCCGTGGCCCGCGTCGTCAGGTCGGTCAGCGCCGTTCCGGCGCCCGCCTCCGACATTGCCACGGCGACAACGATATCGCCCCGGCAGACCGCTGGCACGACGCGTTGTTTCAAGGCCTCGCCCGCGAAGCGCTCGATGGCGCGCACCGGGCCGACGCTGGATTCGAAAATGGGAAAGGCCACCGCCGAGGAAACCTTGGCGAATTCCTCGAGCACCATCAGGGCTTCCAGATTGCCGAGGCCCAAGCCGCCGTAACGGGTATCGACATTGATGCCGAGGAAACCCATCTCGGCATAGCGCCGCCGGCCGGCGCGGTCGAGCGGCTCGTCCTCATCCTCCAGCCGGCGGGCGACGGCGGTCATCTGCTCGCGGGCGAAACGCCGCGCGGCTGCCTGTAGGCTGCGTTGATCCTCGCTCAGCGCGAAGTACACGGTCTTAGTGACGCAGCAGTTCGTTGATGCTGGTCTTCGAGCGGGTCCGCTCGTCGACGCGCTTGACGATGACGGCGCAATAGAGGGACGGCCCCGGCGTGCCGTCGGGCAGCGGCTTGCCCGGCATGTTGCCCGGCACCACCACCGAATAGGCCGGCACGCGTCCGACATGCACGATGCCGGTGTCGCGTTCGACGATGCGGGTCGAGGCACCCAGGTAGACGCCCATGGCCAGCACCGAACCCTGTTCGACGATGACACCTTCGGCGACTTCCGAACGTGCGCCGATGAAGCAATGGTCCTCGACGATCACCGGTTCGGCTTGCAGCGGCTCGAGCACGCCGCCGATGCCGGCGCCGCCGGAGATGTGGCAGTTCTTACCGATCTGGGCACAGGAACCCACCGTCGCCCAGGTGTCGACCATGGTACCGCTGTCGACATAGGCGCCCATGTTGACGAAGCTCGGCATCAGCACCGCGTCGCGGCCGATGAAGGCCGACCGGCGGACGACGCTGCCGGGAACGGCGCGAAAGCCGGCGCTGCGAAAGCGGGCGTCGTCCCAGTTCAGGGTCTTGGCCGGCACCTTGTCGAACCAGGGCGCCCCGTCCGGCCCGCCGGCGATGCGCGCCATGTCGTTGAGCCGGAAATAGAGCAGCACCGCTTTTTTCAGCCACTGGTGTACGGCCCATTTGCCGTTGAGTTTCTCGGCCACCCGGGCCTCGCCGGCATCGAGCAGGTCGAGCACCTTTTCCACGGCGCTGCGCACGTCGCCGCCGGTTTGGGCATTGATGTTGGCGCGATCTTCCCAGGCGGCGTCGACGGTGGCTTGCAGCGCGGCACGGTTCATCGTGTTTCCTCTTTCTTGGATGGGTCGGTCGGGGTTGTTCACCAGCTGCCGGTATTGGGCATCGAGGCCCAGGGTTCCTTCGGCGGCAAGGCGGGGCCCTTCTGCAGCAGTTCGATCGAGATGTTATCGGGCGAACGCACAAAAGCCATGCGGCCGTCCCGGGGCGGCCGGTTGATGACGACGCCCTTGTCCATCAGCTTCTGGCACAGGGCGTAGATGTCGTCCACCTGATAGGCAAGATGGCCGAAATTTCGTCCGCCGGCATAGGCTTCGGGGTCCCAATTGTAGGTGATCTCGATCTGTGCCGTCTCGTCGCCAGGAGCGGCGAGAAAGACGTTGGTGTAGCGCCCTTTTTCACTGGGGCTGCGGCGCAATTCTGTGAGGCCCAACTTGTTGCAGTAGAAGTCGAGCGACTCTTCCAGGTTGGAGGCGCGCACCATGGTGTGCAGGTATTTCATGGCAATTCCTTAAGCAAGTAGGCCGGGACGGGGCGCATTATTGCCCGGTGCCGTGGTGCTTGCAAAGCGCGCTGTCGGCCGTTGGGCCATATGGCGGTTGTGCGCCAGGGGCAAAGTGACGCTATGCTGTCGGCTTCGATTCCCGCAACCGCCCGGGCGGAACCACCGTGTCCTCTGGTACCGATTTCGTCATGTCGCCCTTCCGCGGCGGCCCTTCCGCCGCCCGCGCGGTGTTCTACATGATGATCGCCGGCTTCGCCGCGACATTCGGCAACGCCACCATCCGCTTCGTCACACCTGACCTGCATCCCTTCGAAATCACGTTCTTTCGCGCCTTTCTCAGCCTGTTCGTGCTGGCGCCGATGTTTTTTCGTGCCGGGATCGGATCGCTGCGGACCAAGCATTTCCCATTCCATGTGCTGCGCGGCGCCATGCAGGCGATCGGCATGTTGGTCTCCCATTGGGCGGTGGCGATCAGCCCGATGGCCAAGGTGACGGCCCTGTCCTTCACCGGTCCGCTGTTCGCCACCTTGCTTGCTACCCTGTTCATGGGCGAACGCTTCCACCTGCGCCGCATGCTCGCCTTGATCTTCGGCTTTGCCGGCGCCGTGGTCATCGTCCAGCCCGGCGTCATCGACTTCGACCTGGGCGCCGGCCTGGCGCTGATCGGCGCCTTCGAATTCGCCATCACCATGACCATCGTCAAAGTGATGGCACGCACCGAATCCAGTCTGACGCTGACCCTCTACCTGGGCCTCGTCGCCACGCCCTTGACCGGCATCGCTGCCTATTTCGTCTGGGTGACGCCAACCTTGGTTCACCTCGGCTGGATGTTCATTTTCGCCGCCTGCGCCACCGTCTCCAATCTGGCCGCCGCCCATGCGGTGCGCGAGGCGGATATGGCGGTGGTCATGCCGATCCGCTTCACGCGCCTGATCTTCGCCGCGTTGATCGGCTATTTCCTGTTCCAGGAAATTCCCGATACCTACACCTGGATCGGCGGCATGATGATCTTCAGCGCCTCGATGTACATTGCCTTCCGCGAGCGCAATGTGAAACAGGAGACGGCCGCGGTGCCGGCGAAGGTGTCGGAGAAAGGATGACGAGCGCCAGAATGACCGAAGCCTACCCACGCGACATGGTCGGCTATGGCCGCAATCCGCCCGATCCGCAGTGGCCCGGCAGGGCGCGGTTGGCATTGCAGATCGTGGTGAATTACGAAGAAGGCGGCGAGAACTGCATCCTGCATGGCGATGCGGCCTCAGAGGCCTTCCTGTCCGAAATCGTCGGTGCCCAGCCGATTGTCGGCCAGCGCCATATGAACATGGAATCGATTTACGAATACGGCAGCCGTGCCGGCTTCTGGCGGCTTCACCGTCTGTTCACGGCGCGGCGTCTGCCGATCACCGTCTTCGGCGTGGCGATGGCGATGGCGCGCCACCCCGAGGCCGTGGCCGCGATGAACGAGGCCGATTGGGAAATCGCCAGCCATGGCTATCGCTGGATCGACTATCAGCAAGTCGATGCGGAGACCGAACGCCGGCACCTGAGCCAGGCCATCGCCATCCACACCCAAGTGACCGGCAGTCGGCCGCTGGGTTGGTACACCGGGCGCACCAGCCCGCACAGCCGCCGCCTGGTCGTCGAGGCAGGCGGCTTCTTGTACGATGCCGATTCCTATGCCGACGACCTACCCTATTGGTCGACCGAGTTCGGTCAGGCCCACTTGGTCATCCCCTATACGCTCGATGCCAACGACATGCGCTTCGCCACGGCGCAGGGGTTCAACTCGGGAGATCAGTTTTTCGCTTATCTGCGCGATACGTTCGATGTGCTCTATGCGGAAGGTGCCGAGGCGCCGAAGATGATGTCGGTCGGCTTGCATTGCCGGCTGGCTGGCCGGTCGGGGCGGATGGCCGGACTTGCTCGCTTTCTCGATCATGTCGCGGCACACGATGACGTTTGGGTGTGCCGGCGGATCGAGATCGCCCGCCACTGGCATGCCCATCATGGAAGCGTGCGTTAAGCGACGGAGCCGAGGATCATCTCGATCGGGCCTTCGGCCCGGCTGTGGATGAACTGGTCGACATAGGGATTACCCGAGTCGGCCACCGTCGCGGTTGGGCCATGCCAGATAGCCCGGCCCTCGTGCAGCATGACGATATTGTCGGAGATCCGGCGCGCTCCGGCCATGTCGCTGGTGATCGACAATGCGGTGGCCCCCAGCTCTTCGACCAATTTGATGATCAGGTCGTTGATGACGTTGCTCATGATCGGATCGAGACCGGCCGTGGGTTCGTCGAGCAACAGGATTTCCGGATCGGTGGCGATGGCACGGGCCAAGCCAACACGCTTTTGCATGCCGCCGGAAAGCTCGACCGGCAGCAGGTCGCCGACCGAGGTTTCCAGGCCGACGGACACCAGCTTGCCCATGGCGATATCGCGGGCCTGTTGTCGGTCCATGCTTTTGTCCTGCAGCAGACGGAAGGCGATGTTTTCCCAGACCGGCAGGCTGTCGAACAGGCCGCCACGCTGGAACAGCATGCCGAAACGCCCGATCAACGCCATGCGGGCGTCGCCTTTGAAGGCGGCGGTTTCGACTCCATCGACGCGGACGCTGCCGGTATCCGGGCGCACCAGGCCGAGAATGCTTTTCATCAGCACGGTCTTGCCGGAACCGGACGGGCCGATCAGCACGGTGGAGGTGCCGGGCGCCACCGTCAGGTCGACGCCGCGCAGCACCCGGTTGCCGCCAAAGGATTTGACGATGCCGGTGAGGGCGATTTTCGGCGGGACGGTCAGGTTCATTTCCGGGGGCAAAGCTGCTGTTGAGCGGGAGGCCGTTCTACCTAGCATCCGCGACCCCGACCGGAAAGGGTAGGTGTGTCCCCTGGCATTCGCAATGGCACCGGCGGGTGTCGGATTTTCTTACAATTCTCGCAGGCTCCCTCGAAGTGTCCTTAATTATATGAATTGGCCCGCTTTTTCTTTGCACTCATCATGTCTAACGCGTTACCGCATACAGATTCTATGTCAGAAAACTTTACATACTGAATCTGCCGTCACGCAACTTACATGACTATTATAAAGTAATTTCAGTAGGTTAAAGGCGTGGCACGAAGATTGCTTAATAGTCGAAGCAATAATCAAAAATCGTTACGTAACCGGTCTTGATGAGGAGTTGGGGTTACATGAAAAGCAAGTACATGTTGCTGGGGTATTCCCTGGCGGGGTTGCTGGCCGTCATCGGGACAGCCGAGGCCAGATACGTGTCCGATGGCACATTGGTGAACAGGTACTACCTGCTCAATTCCAATTCGGCCAATTGGACGGACCGCATCGGCGGTTCGCAGTTCGAGGTCTTCGGCGTCGATGTCAATACGAGCAGCGCCGCCAACGGCACGCTCAACTTGAGCATTTACACTAACTATGGCCTGACCAACGAAACCTCGTTCGGCACGCGCACGGCCGATATCGCTTTCAAACTGACGGGCGAGGATGATTTTAATCATGGCATCGTCCTTTATAACCATGGCACCGCGGCGCGAAAGGACACCAACAGCCTAACCACCGGCTTCTATGAGGTAGGTCAGGTCGCGGGTAACCCTGACTGGAAGACCTCGCAGACATTCTTCGGCGATCATACCGGCGTCAACTATTCGGGTATCGCGGCCGATTGCACCAGCAATGCGACCTGTGCGGTAGCCGATCAATTCGCAATCGACACCTACATCAATCAAGGCAACCTGCTGGTTGGCAACAACGGATCGGCCAATGGCTTCACGCTGGGCATTTCCGTGGCGAACAATGTTCTGACACCGGATGACCCCGACACAGTGTTCAACGAAAGTGTTGCCGCGCTTTACCGCATCGACGTTACCATGACCGGGATTGGCGGTCTGTTCGGGCCGGGTTGGGAGATGGTCTTCGGAAATGCCACCTGCGGCAATGATACGATCTTCGTCACTGGGGTCGGTATTCCGCAGTTGCCTGAGCCGACCACCATGGGGGTGATGCTACTCGGCCTCATTGGCCTTGGCGCGGCGCGGCGGGCGACCAAGTCGGCCTGACGCTCCTAAACGATCCTACCGGATAATACCGAGCACCTCCCGTAGGGGAGGTGCTCTTTTTGTCGGTGCTGTGGCATCTTGTCGCGGCATGTCGCCAGAATCGCCCGTATCCCCGTCATGACGATACCCGATGATCCCGTCGGCCGTGGCGCCTGGGCAGTTGCCCGCCGGCGCATGGAGCAGGGCCGCGAGAAGCATTCCCCCGTCCGCCAGCGCAGGCGCCGCAAACAGCATTGGGATCCCTTTGTCCATTTGCTGCGTTTGGCGGAGATGGGGCTGCGGTTGATCGGTCTGCACCGTCGCGGCGTGCGCAACGCGCTTGGCTTTGCCGTCAATCGGATGGAACTGTCCTTCGCCGACCTGCCGCCGGCTTTCGACGGCTTTCGTCTCTTGCAGATCAGCGATCCGCATTTCGATGCATTGCCGGGGATCGAGGAACGCCTGTGCGACATGGCTGCTGCCGAGGCAGTGGACCTGTGCGTCCTGACCGGCGATTACCTGCTCAAGAACGGCGGTCCGTTTGCCCAGGTGCTGCCGTCGTTCGCCCGGCTGGCGGCGGCGGTCAAGGCCGGCCACGGCATTGTCGCTATCCTCGGCAACCATGATCCGGCCGACCTGGTGCCGGGTATCGAGGCTGCCGGCATCCGGGTCCTCATCAACGAAAGCCTGACCATCGAACGGGATGGCGATGCCATCCACCTGACCGGTACTGACGATGTGCACTATTTCTACACCGACGCTGTGCCAGCGGCCCTCGGCGCCGCGCCAGCGGCCCTCGGCGCCGCGCCAGGCGGCTTTCGCATCGCCCTGATCCATTCGGTGGAGGCGGCGGGGATCGCCGCCGATGCCGGTTTCCAGCTCTACCTGGCCGGCCACACCCATGGTGGGCAGATCTGCCTGCCAGGTGGCCGGCCGGTCTTCACCCATCTGACCTGTCACCGGGCTTACGCGCGCGGCATTTGGCGGCATGGCGACATGGTGGGCTATACCTCAAGCGGCGTCGGCGTCTCCGGTATACCGGTGCGCTTCAACTGCCCTGGCGAGATGGCCGTCATCACCCTAAGGCGGGCACCGATTCAGTCGGCGCGTTCCAGCCAATAGCGCATGGTCAGCGTTGTCTTCGTTCCGGTCGTGGGGACGACGACGGCGGCTTTTTCGAACGCCGGGGCTTCGAAGAAAACCGGTGCATCGTTGCCGAAGCCGTAACCTTCGCGGGGAATGCCGAGGAGGCCGCGCGCGAATTTGCCGTCGGCGTTCTCGTCGTGGAAGGCGGCCAGGCCATAGGTACCGGGCGGCACGTCGGTGAACAACAGGACGGCATCGGGGAAGGTCGCCAGCACCACCTCTTCCAGGAAGACGCCTTCCTTCTTGGCGAAATCGCCGGGGGTGCGGAACAGGGCGACGCGAATCTTGCCCTCGGCATTGCGCAGGCCGCCGATCTCGACGCGCAATTCCGCGGCGGCGAGGGGATCCCCGAGCAGCAGCAGGACCAAGGCTATAACGGCGAAGGTACGGGGCACGACGTTATTTGCGGACCCAGCGGCCATCGGGCAGCCGGACGTATTGGCCGCCTGACGCCCGTTCGACCAACATCTTGCCGGTCAGCGCTTCGACCGCTTGCAGGTTGGTGGCGTTCTTGCTGGCGATAGCGCGATACTCCTCGCGGCGTTTCAGGTTGATCTCCTCGGCCATCTGGCGCACCGCCGGCGGTGTCGAAGCATTGACGATGCCAAGATAGCCGTCGGGTTGCTCGCCAATCTGTCCGGCGGTTTTGGCCTGATCCAGCGATTGGCCGAGGGCTGGCGCACAGGCCAACCCTACGACCAGCAGGAACGCGACCAGAAGGCCGGCAAAGAGGCGAAAACGGCTGGGCATGGCAGCCTCCGGGCAAAGAAATGGGAAGGTCATCAAAACAGCCCTGGTTCCTTGGACAACAGGTTCTCGATGTCCTTTTCAACGCGGACCCGGACCTCCTGTTCGATCTTAACGTTCAGATTGATGACGATCGGCTTATCGGGGGCCTCGATCTTGACGGTCGGCGTGCAGGCCGAAACCAGGGCGGCAAGAACACCAACGGCGATCAGCCCGATCATGCCATGGCGGCGATTAGAGGTCATTTCGGCTCTCCCAGGCGCCGCCCCTCGATCTGGCGGCGGATATCGTCGGTGATGCCGGATCCCACCGTTCCGGCGCGCAGCAATTGGCCGAGATCGCCTTCGACGTTGATGTTCAGTTCAATAGGATAGCCATCGTAAAGATTAGGGTTCGCCCCGGCAACATGCAGCCGGACAGAGACCGGTCCCGTGGTTTCACCATCGATTTCCATAACCACCTCCGTATAGTGGAAATTCTTCAAGGCATTGGCCAGCAGCTCGCCGCCGGTACCACTGTTGCGCAGTGTCGCGGTGGTCTTTTCGCTGGCATAGCTGATGGTCCCGCCGCCCGGGCCGGTCGACAGCCGCCCGTGGCGAATGTAGGGCGTGGTTTCGACCACCTCGACCGGGATGCGGCCCTCCAAGCGGCCGTCGCCTTCCAGCCCTTCCAGGTCGAACAGCTTCAGCATGCGCGCCAGATCGACGTCGCGCACCTCGAACGTCAGGTTCTGGCGCGGGGCGCCCGGTACCAGGCGGACATCGCGGGTCTCGATCGTGCCGCCGGCCCATGGCCAGCCGGCGTGCTCGACCAGAACGGCGCCGTCGGGCAGCAACTGGAAACGGGCGCTGACGTCGCTCAACGGAACGCCGACGTCGACGTTGGTGATGTGCATGCTCTGACTGGGCGGCGTTGAGAGCGGCCACAGGCTGTCGAAGGATACCTTCGCTTCGACCCCCGATAGTTCGGCCAGCCGCGTGCTCAGCGCGCCGCCCGAATAGGACAGCGTCAGGCCGGAGGTCAGTGCCGGCCCCTGCCAGGAAGCATTGCCCGTCACCTCCAGCCTGCCGGCGACCGATGTCACCTGGCCGCGCAGCAGAGGCAGCAACGTTTGCGGCTGGCGATCCGACGCGAAGGTGAGCGGCGCGATGCGAAAGGCGGCCTCGCCGCCAGCCGTGGCGAAGTCATGGCGCCCTTCGGCGATCAGTTCCACAATTCCGCCCTTGTCCATGGTTTTGGTGGCGAAGCGGGCGACGCCGTGGGCCAGGGTTACCGTGCCCGATACATGCAGCGGCACCACCGCTTGGTCATGGACCGTCAGGGCGTCGATATCGGCGTCGGCGCTGACTGTCCATTCCCGATCCCTGGCGGTGTGTCCTTCCAAGTTGAAGTCGACGCCAACGTCGCCGCGCGCGGTCAAGCCAAAGGGCTCGCCCGCCTCGTTCGGACGCAGATCGAGACCCACCGTCACCTTGCCGCGCAGCACGGCGGTGGCGGTGCCGTCGGCCGTGTTCATGTCGCCGCGTAGGGGGATGCGTGTCGTTCCCCACGGCGCTTCGACGGCGATCTCGCCGTCGGCCAGGGACAAGGTTTCGAAGGGCAGTGGTCCGCCCGTCGCGCTACCGCGGCCGGCAAGCAGTGGGTCGAGGTCCCCGACAGACAGCTTGCCCTCGCGCCAGCGCACCGCCAGGTGAAGGCCGGCAATCTCGACGCGCTTCGCCCGCAACTGCCGCAGGGATGCGGTATCGTAGGTCAGCGCCAGTCGATCGATGATCAGGTCGGGGTTGTCCGTGGCGCCGACCTGGATGTCGGTGAGCACCGCCCGCCCGTCGTTCCATTCGGCAACCTTCAAGCGGAGCTGCGGCAATCCGGCCCAGGCGGCGGCTTGCAGGGCAATGCGTTCGGCGAGTTCATGGCGCTGCCAGACCCCGAGAACGGCGATGGCGGCGGCGATGACGAGCCCGGCGGCGGCGAAGGCCTTGGCGCGGCGCTTCATGGTCTTTCCCCGAGCCGGTCAAAATTTCGCCACGGTTGACGTTTCTGATGTGCCGTCCTTGGCGAATGGCACCGGCATCCCGAACAAGGTATTCTGCGGCCCACTCGGGATTCGCGTGGGGGGGGCGGTTGGCACCGCCTTCCGATCGAAAGGACGGGGGTGGCATGTCTTTGGGTCTGCGCGAGAGTCGGACATCGCAACGGCGCGCCCGCCGGCGACGGCTGTTGTGGTGGCTGTTGGCGTTCGCTGGCGTGATGACGGCCGGCTTCTATACCTACGAGACGGCAACGATGCTGGCGGAGAAGGACCTCACCAATCTGGTCGCCCAGGTCGACAAACTCGAGGTGACGATTACCACATTGAAGGAAAGCAATGCAGCTCTCGAGGCTGCCGTGCAGGTTGAACGCCAACGCGGCTTGGAGTGGCAGCGCCGCTTCGAAGCCGGCGTGCCGACCGGACAGCGCTTGGCCTTTCTCGATCTGCTCAACGCGCGCATGGCCCAGGGTGTCACTGTCGAGCGCCTGACATCCTTGATCCGTTCCGCGCGTACGGAACGACGCTGCGACGAGAATCCCGTTACCAAACGGTTCCTGGTGCAAAATCCGCTGCATAGCGGCGCCAACAGTTCGGTCAGCTTTGCCGAAAACCGGGTGACGGTAACCGCCAACGGTGCGTCGTTTGTCAATGCCAGCGGCAGCCCGGAAGCGTGGTACGATCCGGCCAAGCCGGTAACGGCGCGCTTCACGCTGCTGGGGGGCGAGACGTTCACCACCGAAGGCCTGCTGCCCTTGCATCACGCCGTGGTCGCTGGGGCTCATGAATATCAATTCACCTTGGTGTCCGGGGATCGCGGATTCGTCACGGTAACGGCCGACCGCTGCGCCTACCCTTAAGTCGATAGCGGCTTGCGGCGGGCCGCCAGGGTGTGTTCCTCGATACGGATTCGCCAGCCGAGAACGGCCAGGTTGGCCACGCCGAAGCCGATGGCGAGCTGCCATTCGCCAAACACCATCGGCAGGACCGGGATTTCGGCGGCGACCACGACGTAGTTCGGGTGGCGCAGGAAGCGATAGGGTCCGCGCCGCACCAACGGATCGCCGGCAATGCTGACAATGCGCGTCGTCCAATACTCGCCCAGGCTGGCGATGATCCAGACGCGCGCTGCCTGCAAGAGTAGGAATAAGGCCAGCCAGGTCCAGGCGACGGCCGCACCCGGCGCCACGGCGATGGCGAGGGCGATCAGCCAGGCGGCGTGCACGCCGACGATCAAAGGATAATGGCCGCTCCCGGTTTCGACACCGCCACGGGCTAGAAGGCGCCGCAGGTTGCGCTGGGCTAGCGACAGTTCGGCCAGTCGTTGCAAGGCGACCAGACCGACGATGATCAGGGCGACGTTCATGGCGTTTCGCCGTCACGCGCCGTCGAGAATCAGAAAGCCGGCGGTGAATCCCGGGCCCACTGCCGTCAGCAGGCTGCGCCCGCCGCCACCCGATTGCAGGAAGCGGTTCAGGACGAACATCACGGTGACCGCCGACATATTGCCGAAATCGCGCAATACGGAACGGCTGTGTTCGAGCGTCCCGCGACCGCGGCCGATCACCTCTTCCAGGGAGTCGATCACCTTGGTGCCGCCGGGGTGGCAAAGGAAATGATCGATATCGCCCCGGCGCAGACCGGACTGGCGCAAAAAGCCATCCAGCACAGCGCCGAACTCAGCACGAATCAAGCTCGGAATATCCTTGGAAAATTGCACGCCAAGGCCGTCGTCCTCGACCTGCCAGCCCATGATGTCGAGCGAATCGGCCCAGGTGTGCTCGCCCGAAGCAGCGATACGGTGTCCGGATCGGCTCGCTCCGGCATCGGTCTGTCCGTCGGCGACCAGCAGTGCCGCCGCGGCACCGTCGCCGAACAAGGCGGTGGCGATGACGTTGCTTTTCGATTGATCGGCGCGGCGGAAGGTCAGCCCGCACAATTCGACGACCAGGAACAGGACACGCGCCCCAGGCATGGCGCGGGCTAGGCTGGCGGCGCGGGCCAGGCCGAGCACGCCGCCGGCGCAACCCAAGCCAAATATCGGCAGTCGGGTAACGTCACGGCGCAACTTCAAGCGTTCCATCAGCCGAGCGTCCAGGCTGGGGGTGGCGATCCCTGAGGTCGAGACGCAGACGATGGCATCGATATCGCCGGGCCGCAGGCCGGCGCCGGACAGGCAGTCCAAGGTCGCCTGTTCCAATAGGGCCAGCGCATGGTCCAGGAACAACCGGTTCTTTTCCGCCCAGCCGTGGGGCTGCTCGTACCAGGCGATGGGCACGCAGGAATAACGGGTTTCGATCCCGGCATTGGCATAGACCGGCAACAAGCGCTCGATATCGTCGCCCCATTCGCGGAACAAGGCGCGGGCGCGTTCCATCACCGCCGACTGGTGCAGTTGAATGGGTGGTACGGCCGTGGCGACCGACAGCAGGCGTACGTCCGACGACGCCATGTCCGGCGTCGAAGCCTCCGGCGCAGGCCGGTTTGCTGAGGTATAGGAAATGGTTGCCGCCTCCGCCGAAGTAGCCGCCCGCCGACCGTTGCGGCCGGCGGTGGGCCGTTGCGTGCCGATAGCCTAACCGAACCGGGGCGCGATACCTATTCGGTCGCGGCCTCATGTCCGCGCACTTGGCTGGGCGAAGCCTGATGGCCGACAGTGGATTCCGGGATAACCGCCTGCTGCGGAACGGCCGCATGGCCGGTCGGCCGGCGCACCGCCATATCGACATTCTTGCCAATGGCCCGCCGGGTGGCATCGACGGCAGTGCTCGCCGGTGGCGAGGATACCTGCGGCACCGGCGTATCGGCACGAACCGGGAAGACAACGGCCAGCGCGGCCAATGCGGCGCCGGCCGCCAGGGCAGAGGCCAGGGCGATCGCATAGCGGGGGAAGGTGGCGGTTGAAGCGGGCATGAGTGGCATATCCTTGTATCGAATGTGGATGAGCGTCGTTCCCGTCAAGACCGTCGGCGCGCCGTTAGGTCAGCGTGCCCCATTGATGCATCGTCTACCGAATGGAGTTAGCTGACAATCTCCCATGTTCCATCGGTCCGACGGCAGGCTTGGCCGATGACCTTTTCCGACTGACCGCCGACATAAATCTGGCTTTCGTATTCGCGGCAGCTGCGTCCGCCGCGTTCATAGGTGCGGGTGGGTGTGAAGGTGCCGGAATGCCCGCTGTCAGGATTGCGCCAGGTCGAGCCTTGACCCGCCGGGCTGTATTCCAGGCTGCGCGATGCCGTCTGCTGGGCATAGGTGCGATCGGCACGGTCGAGGGATTTTCCCGTTTCGCTACCCAGGAAGGCGCCACCTAGGGCGCCGATGGCGACGGCGGCCAGGGCGCCTTTGCCACCGCCGATCTGCGAACCGGCCAGTGCGCCCAAGCCGGCGCCGAGCAAGGTTCCGCCGGTCTGCTTGGGGCTGTCGGGCCCGGCGCAGGCACCGAGCAGCAAGGCGGCGGCGACGGTGGCGGTAACAAACTTGGTCGACATGTCCATACTCCATGAGCAACAACGAATACGACGCCATTATCGGCAAGAAAGCTGAATGGCGCTTGAACGGCCTCCTGACCGCAGTAGGCTTATCCCATGGGACAGACCGCCACCCCGATGCCATTGGACCCGATGACGCCTGCCGACGAGCCAGCGTTGCAGGCGTGGTATGCGGTGCTGCGGACCCATGTTGCCGCCGATCCCCGGCTGACCGCGCTTTCACCGTTGCTGGCCGAGCGCGAGGCCTGGAGCCAGCAGCCGAATGCTTCCCACAAACTGCACGCGTCGGTTTGCCGGGGTGCCGCATTGGATTTCAGCGGCCGCCTGGAGACGGCCATGATCGCCACCATCGACAGCTACCTGCGCCAGCGTCTGTTTTTGTCCGGGATCACGCTGCGCGATCCGGCGGCGGCGGCGACCGCCCATGCCCATGCCGACGCGATGAACCGGCGCAGCCACAGCGTGCTGCCGGCCATACCTACGGCCCAGGCGGCGGCGATGCGCGCCTGGTTCGAATCGATGCCGGCCTTGCCCGGAGATCAAGTCGGCATCGGTTCGCCCATTCCCATCGCCGAGGCGCGCCGCCTATCGAATTTCGCGCGCTATCCAACCGCCACGGCGATGGACTGTCCGCATCTGCTGGAGATCGCCACCGACCCGCTAAATTCTCATTCCAAGTGCAACACCGTTATGCTTCGGAGTTGCGATGGGAATTCACTATGGTCAGCTCGACCTTGATGAGCGTTACGAGCTTTATCGTCTCCGGGAGGACGGTAGAGGCGTTCGAGAGATCGGCCGCCTGAT
>CAMCUA010000023.1 GCA_945878455.1 Asaia bogorensis
ACGCCTCTACCGTCCTCCCGGAGACGATAAAGCTCGTAACGCTCATCAAGGTCGAGCTGACCATAGTGAATTCCCATCGCAACTCCGAAGCATAACGGTGTTGCACTTGGAATGAGAATTTAGCGTGTCTGCCTCAAGGTAAATTTTCCGTCCCTCATGGTGGGTCCAGACGTTCGTTCTGGCCAGTGTGGAACCGACGCCGTCGGGAACCTCTGGAACTTCAACAGGTCATTCTGGGAGCTACATATATGCAATACAGACCTAAGGGCCTCGCGGTCCTGACGGCGGCCTCCGCCGCCCTGCTCAGCTTGGCGCTGTTCGCGCCCGGCGAAGCTTACGCACAAAAGACGATTACCATCGTCATCCCCGAGGAACCCGACAGCCTCGATAACTGCAACAGCGCGCGTTCGGCGGTCGGTCGTGTTGTCCGCCAGAACGTCAACGAGACGCTGATCGAGCTCGATCCCAATGACGGTAAGCTGACGCCGCGGTTGGCGACGTCGTGGCAGCAGATGAATCCCACCACCTGGCGCTTCAAGCTGCAAAAGGGTGTCAAGTACAGCGACGGCCGTCCGTTGACGCCGGAAGCCATCTCCAAGTCCGTCGACAAGGCGCTGGATCCCAGCCTCGACTGCAATGCCCGCACCAAGATGTTCTCCGGCTTCAAGATCAAAGTCGTGAAGGTGGATGACGAAACCATCGACATCATCACCCCGACGCCCGATCCGATCCTGCCGGTGCGCATGACCACCCTGACCATTGGCGATCCCGACGAGCCGATCAAGGTGCTGAACACCACCGTCGGTACCGGCCCCTACATGCTCGACCGTTACACGGCCAATGTAGAGATCGTGTTGAAGCGCAATCCCAACTATTGGGGCAAGAAGCCGGAACTGGATGGCGCCAAGTACGTCTGGCGCAAGGAATCCGGTGTGGCCGCCGCCATGGTCAAGGTCGGCGAGGCGCATATCGCGACGAACATCGGCAAGTCCGATGCGGTCGATAAGGCCACGGACGTGTCCTATCCGAACTCGGAAACCAACTACCTGCGCATCGAATCGCAGGTGGCGCCGTTCGACGACAAGCGGGTGCGCTTGGCGCTGAACTACGCCGTCGACCGCAACGCGCTGTTGGGTACCATCATCCCGCCCGAGGCGATGATCGCCACCCAGATGGTGATTCCGCGCATTGCCGGCCATAACCACGAGCTCGACAAGAAGCGTTTCGCCTACGACCCGGCGAAGGCAAAGGCGTTGCTCGCCGAAGCCAAGGCGGCCGGCACCAAGGTCGATGCGCCATTCGAATTGATCTGCCGCGACAACATGTGGGCGAACGCGGCCGAGACCTGCGAGGCCATTCACGCCATGTATAAGGCGGTCGGCCTTAACGTCACTTTGAAGATGCTTGAAATCAGCCTGTGGAACGACTTCAACGCCCATCCCAACAAGGGCAAGTACACGCCGGCGGGCGACACCAAGGCTGCCGAGCGTGCACCCGTTCTGCTCGGCCATCAGCACGACAACAACGTCGGCGATCCCGTTTTCTCCATGTTCAACAAATATGGCTGCACGGCTCAGACCTCGGGTCACTGCGTTCCTTCTTTGGACGAGTTGATCGCCAAGGCCTCGATCACTCCGACGAGCCCCGAGCGCGTGAAGCTGTGGGAAGAAACCATGCGGGTCGTTCACGAAGACCTGGTCGGCGAAGTCTACCTGTTCCACATGGTCGGCTTTGCCCGCGTCAGCCCGAAGATCAACTTCAAGCCGACGGCGGCGACCAACAGCGAAGTCCTGCTCGAACAGATCACGTTCAAGTAAGACCCTCGTTGTATAACGTGTTATGAAGGCGGCGGCCGGGAAACCGGTCGCCGTTTTTCTTTGTGACGCCCCTGACCCCACCCCTGGCCCTGGGAGGCAAGCATGGCATCGCCCGCCCTTCCGCAACTATCCCACAGCGGCGTTTATGCCCACGATGTCGACCGGCTGGTGGCCTTCTACCAGCGGATCGTCGGCCTGGTGGTCTCCGACCGCGGCATTAGCGGCAACGGTGCCGACATCGCCTTCCTGACGGCGGCGGTGGAACACCATCACCAGCTCGTCATTGTGTCGGGTCGCGCCCCGGACGGCGTCAGCACCGTCAACCAGCTTTCCTTCAAGGTCGCCGACCTCGATGCCCTCAAGGACATCCTCGGCCGCGTCCGCGCCGCCGGCATTGCCGACATCCGCCAGGTCACCCACGGCAACGCGCTCTCCATCTATTTCCCCGACCCCGAGGGCAACCGGGTGGAAATCTACATGGACACGCCCTGGTACGTGCCGCAGCCGCACGGTGCCCCGGTCGACCTCGACCTGCCCAATGACCGGATCATGGCCTGGACCGAAGCACACTGCCGCGCCACGCCGGGCTTCATGCCGTTGAAGGATTGGCAGGCCGACATCGAACGCCGGCTGCGCCGCGAAAGTTGATCCGCCGTCGCTAAACATCATCCTCACCCTGAGGAGCCGGCTCAGCCGGCGTCTCGAAGGGTGGGCCGCCGGTACGATGGTTGCCCATCCTTCGAGACGCACCTTCGGTGCTCCTCAGGATGAGGGCTTGGGACAGGACCGTTTAAACCTCCGTCCGCTGCCTGTGCTGTAGCGATGGAAAGGCCCACGAAGGGGAGACGAACCGATGACCGACAAGCGCCGCAGTTTTTACGGCTGGGGATACGATAAAGACGCCGTCGAGGCCGACGAACTGGCCTGGTTCGAAAAGACCTGGGCCGGCCTGTTCAAGGTCGATGGCTTTTCACCCGCCGCCATGCCGCGCGAGGCCGATATTCAACTGCGCGCCCCGCGTGTCACCATCCCGGCTTCGCTGCAGGCTTACGTCAGCACCGACAAGTACGAACGCCTGTTCCACAGCTTCGGCCGTTCGGTCCACGACCTGGCGCGCATGATCCATCGCAAGGATTTCTCCAATCCGCCCGACGCCGTTGCCTTTCCCCGCACCGAGGCGGAAATCGCCGCCGTGCTCGACTGGTGCGGCTCCAACGACATCTCGGCCATTCCCTTCGGCGGCGGCTCCAGCGTGACCGGTGGCGTCAATCCGACCGTCGATCCGCGCTACAAAGGTGCGGTGACCATCGATCTCAAGCACTTCGACAAGGTGCTGGAGATCGACAAGACCTCGCAGGCCGCCCGCGTCCAGGGCGGCGTGCTCGGCCCCGATCTCGAACGCCAGCTGCGCCCGAGCGGCCTGACCATGCGCTTCTTCCTGCAGGCCTGGGAATTCTCCTCGCTGGGCGGCTGGATTGCGACCCGCGCCGCCGGCCATTTCGCCACCGTCTATAGCCAGATCGACGATCACGTCGAAAGCCTGCGCGTCGTCACGCCCGCCGGCCTCATCGCCTCGCGCCGCCTGCCGACCTCCGGCGCCGGCCCCAACCCGGATCGCCTGTTCCTCGGCTCCGAAGGCGCCCTCGGCATTATCACCGAAGCCTGGGTGCGGCTGCACCGCCGCCCGACCATCCGGCTGTCCACCACCGTCAACTTCCGCGACTACGAGAAAGCCTGCACCGCCGTGCGCGAGATCACCCAGGCCGGCCTCTATCCCGCCAATGCCCGCCTGTTGGAGCGCGGCGAGGCGCTGTTCACCGAAGCCGGCGACGGCACCTCCGACGTTCTCGTGCTGACCTTCGAGTCGGCCGATCATCCGTTGGAGCCCTGGATGGATCGCGCCTTGGAGATCTGTGCCGGCCACGGCGGCGTCTGGGACAAGGACGCCTTGGAAATGGAAGACGCCCAGCGCACGGGTGCGGCCGGCAACTGGCGCAACAAATTCCTGCGCGGCCCTTACCTGCGTGAACACGCCATCGCTCGCGGCGTCATGCGCGACACGGTGGAAAGCTGCATCACCTGGGACCGCTATCTGGATTTCCAGGAACAGGTGAAGAAGAAGACGCTACAGGCCATCCGCGAGGTGACGGGGCGGGCAGGGACCTGCACCGTGCGCTTCACCCACCTCTACCCCGACGGCCCGGCGCCCTATTTCACCTGGCATGCCTTGGGCGACAAAGCCAAGCTGGTCGAACAGTTCTGGGCGATCAAATCGGCCGCCTCGCAAGCGATGATCGACGCCGGCGGCACCATCACCCATCACCACTCCTTGGGCCGCGACCACCGCACCTGGTACGACCAAGAGCGCCCCGACCTGTTCGCCGCCAGCCTGCACGCGGTCAAAAAACGCCTCGACCCGAAAATGATCCTCAACCCGGGGATCCTGATCGATCCGTGAGGGCTGCCGGCCCATTTTTCGAGACGGGCCTTCGGCCCTCCTCAGGATGAGGAAAAATGATAAAAGCAACCTCATCCTGAGGAGCCCCCGCAGGATGCGTCTCGAAGGATGGGCAGCCTGACAATAGTGTGCCTTCAAGGAGCCCACCGCCGCGATGGCCGCCTTTACGACCGAGACGCTGGCCTCAACGGACTTCGCCGCCTGGGAACCCCTGTGGCAGGGCTACCTGACGTTTTATAAGGCGGCCGTTTCCGATGAAACCACGCGCACCGCCTTCGCCCGCCTGACCTCGGCCTCCGAACCGATGGGCGGGTTCATGGCGCGCGATGCCGGCGACAAGGCGATCGGCATGGTGAACTGGATCATGCACCGCAGCACCTGGACCGTCGGCGACTATTGCTATCTTCAGGACCTGTTCGTCGCCCCCGAAGCCCGTGGCGGCGGTGTCGCCCGCGCCCTGATCGAAGCCGTCTATGGCAAAGCCCGGCAAGCGAACTGCTCGCGCGTCTATTGGCTGACCCACAAGACCAACGACGTCGCCATGCACCTCTACGACCGCATGGCCGACCAGAGCGGCTTCATCCAATACCGCAAGATATTCTGAGCGGCATCGCCGCCAGCCTGCACGCGATAAAATAGCGCCTCCACCCGATATTGGCCCGCAACCCGGGAGTCCTGGTCAATCCGTGACGGTGGGCCGGCGGCTCTGCGATGTGCCGCCGCTCTGGCGACGGGCGGTGGCAACAGCGTCCCCTCCCCCCGGCGGCTTCGCCGCCATGGAACAAGTGCCGGCGGAGCCGGCGAGGGGGAGGGACAGGGAGGGGGGTGGGCAAGCGCCGCGCCAGATCGGTCTTTTGCAACCCAGGATGGCGCACTGAGTTAGCGTATGCGATACTGTTGCCATGAAAAGAACGCCATATCTGACGGCTGGCGAGGCGGCACGCGCCGCGCGCGAACGCTACGCGCAGGCGATGGTCGATGCCGACATCGCGGGCCTGGCCCGCTCCCCGGTTGTCGAGGCGATGGTCGCCGCCTAGGATGCCGAAGGCATCGACGATGCGGAACGGCTGCGCCGGCTCACGGCCCATTTTGCGAAGTGTCGGGAACAAAATGAACGGAACGCCATCGCCGAATTGCAACGCCTGATCGCGGAAGGGATCGAAATCGGTCCCAGCGAACCCTTCGATCTAAAAATCTTCGTTGAGGAGATGCAGCGGAAACATAGGAGATGAGGAAATAACCGTAGCGATGCGGGAACTCTCTGGTGAGGAACGCTCCCCGCCCAGCGCCTTTCCCCATCTCCCTTCCATCTCCTTATCTCCTCATTCTCCTGCCATGCCGCAGTCCGGGATTGCGATATCGACGCGCGTTACCGCTACCCCACCACCGCCATCACATCGCACATGATCAGCGAATCCTTGTTCACCGCGCCGGTCAACACCTGCGTATGCCGCGCCGGCCGGCTTTCCGCGTCAGGAAACATCTTCAGCCATTCGACGTTCAACGCCTTGCGGTCGTTCGCGTCCTTGAGGAACACGGTCAGCTTGATGATGTCGTCGGTCGTGGCGCCGCCCTTTTCGACGATGTCGCTCAAGTTCCGGAACATGTTGGCCGCCTGCGCCTCGAGGCTCGGCGGCATCTCGCCAGTCTGTGGATCGCCGCCGCCGATGGCGCCCGAGACGATCAGGCCGCCGATGCGACACGCATTGGGGATCGGGTTGGTGTGCTTGGCGCCATGGACGTTGATGCTGGTGCGGCGGGCCATGTGGGGTCTCCTCCCAAGAGTGGTTCGATTGTAGAGGCTGGTTACAAACCCGCCCTCAAAGCAACCACCAAGACACAAAGACACCAAGGGGCCGCGAGGCGGAAGGCGCCGGGGATCGCAGGCCTCTTGGTGTCTTTGTGTCTTGGTGGTGAATTCTCTTTCTTCCTTCTTTCCGACCGGTCACGGGCCGGTTGGAAACCAACCCCTACGGCGGCAGGTCATTACGTTGCCAAAGTGGACGGGTCCTCGTCCAAGAATTTTCTCAGGAAAACCAGCACCCGGTCCTGATCCTCCTGGGTCAGCGCGCCGATCTCGAACAGGTTCTGCGCGTGCAGGCCTTCCAGCACCAGGAAGGCGACGAAGGCCCGTTCCGGTTGCGGCGTGGCTTCGCGCAACTGGCGGATCAGCCGGCGGTGATAGTCGCGGATCGGGTCGATCAGCTGCGGGTCTTCGGCGATGGCCGCCAGAATGCCGGTCGGCTTCGGCCGGTGGGTATCCGGCTCGACGATGCAGCTCGCGTCCATCGCCGCGTGGATCAGCGCGTTGGCCTTGCCGGCGTGCCCTTGCAGCGCGTCCAGCATCATCGCCTCCATGCGTTCCACATGGCGGGCGACCAGCGCGCGCAGCAATTGCAGCTTGGTCGGAAAGTTATAAAGCAGCCCGCCCTTCGAGATGCCGGCCCGTTCGGCCACCGCATCGAGCGAGATGTTGCCGGCGCCGACCTCGTGGGCCAGCTCCGAGGCGGCCTCAAGGATGCGCTCGCGCGAGCTCGGACGGCCGCGGCTTTTGCTGGGCTCCGCGCCCTTGATTGCCTTCAGCGTGCTCACCACGTGGTTGAGGGTACCGGATTGCTGCATTGCAAAAATCAATTGACATAACCGTCCAGACGGTACAGTTAATATGCGACGGCAGCAAGCCCCCTCATGGCCCGGTGAAGCGTACCACAGGTACCGCGGGATGCGGCGGTCGCAGGTGGCCGTCGGCAGCTTTTGTCGCGTTGCCGGTATCGCCTTATTGTGTTGAGAGTCTGATGTCATGATCAAGCGGTTCGTCATCGCCGGCCTGTTGATTACGCTGGTTTGCGGCGGCTTGGTGGGATTCAACCTGTTCCGTCAGAAGATGATCGAACAGTTCTTCGCCAACATGCCGCGCCCGACCGTCGCCGTATCGGCCAGCGAAGCCAAAGCCATCGAATGGCTGCCCGGGATCGAGTCCTTCGGCACGGTCGGCGCGTCGCGCGGCGTCGATGTGGCGGTGGAGACGCCGGGCATCATCCGCCGCATCGGCTTCGCCTCCAACGAACAGGTCAAGGCCGGCCAGCTCCTCGTGCAACTCGACGACGCCATCGAACGCGCCGATCTGATTGCCGCGCGGGCCTCGGTCGAGCGTGACCGTCAGGCGCTGGAGCGGACCCGCTCCCTGGCAAGTCGCGGCATCAGTCCGACCGTCAACCTGGAAACCACAGAATCGGCGTTGGCCTCGTCGCGTTCCCAGTTGCAGCGCCTCGAAGCGGTGCTCGAACAGAAATCCCTGGAAGCCCCCTTCGCTGGTGTCATTGGCATTCCCCGTGTCGAACTCGGCGCTTACGTGCCGGCGGGAACGGTCGTCGCCACCTTGCAGAATCTCGATCAGATGCGCGTCGACTTCACTATTCGCGAACAGGAACTGCCCAGTATCAAAATCGGCCAGCCGGTGCGCGCCGGTCTCAAGCCCGACGCCTTGAGCCTGGCTGGCCGCATCACCGGCATCGAACCCAAGATCGATGCGGGATCGCGCATGGTTTCCGTGCGCGCCGAGATCGGCAATGCCGACGGCACCCTGCGCCCCGGCCAGTTCGTCCGTCTCGAAGTGGTGCTGCCGCCGGAACGCGGCGTTGTCGTCGTGCCGCAGACCGCCGTCGTCAGCAGCCTTTACGGCGACTACGTCTATGTCATTGCCAAGGATGCCGACGCCGCCAAGTCCGTCGCCCGCCAGGTGTTCGTCAAAACCGGCCGGCGTGCCGGCGGCATCGTCGAAGTCGTCAGCGGGCTGACGCCGGGCCAACAGGTGGTCAGCGCCGGACAGAACCGCCTGTTTAACGGCGTTGGCGTTGCCATCGACAACTCGGGCGATCTGGCCGGGGCGACGGCGGCTCCCAGCGGTCCCGGGTCATGAGCTTCAGCGAGGTCTTCATCCGCCGGCCCGTCCTCTCGACGGTGCTGAGCTTGCTGATCCTGTTGCTCGGTGCCCAGGGTATCGTCAACATTTCCGTGCGCGAATACCCCAAGGTCGACGAGACGGTGATCACCATCACCACCGCCTATCGCGGCGCCGCCGCCGATCTGATGCAGGGTTTCGTCACCGCGCCTATCGCGCGCGTCGTGACCACGGCCGAAAACGTCGACTACATCACTTCGTCGAGCCGCCAGGGCAGCAGCACCGTGACCGTGCACATGCGCCTGGGCGCCGATCCGGATCCGGCCCTGACCGAAGTCGTCGCCAAGGTCCAGCAGGTGCGTGGTGAACTGCCGGGCGAGTCCGAGGATCCGGTGATCCGCAAGGGCACCGGCCGGCAATTCGCCATCATGTATCTGTCGGTGCAGACGCCGCGCATGACCGGCGAACAGGTGACCGAATACC
This sequence comes from Asaia bogorensis, assembly GCA_945878455.1. GTDB lineage: Bacteria > Pseudomonadota > Alphaproteobacteria > Rhodospirillales > CAMCUA01 > CAMCUA01. The sequence continues at coordinate 8,660 of CAMCUA010000023.1, forward strand.
TGGAACGGGTCGTCCGCCCGCGCCTGTCGACCATCGAAGGCGTTGCCGAAGTGCAGATTCTGGGCGCCCAGAACTATGCCATGCGAGTGTGGATCGACCCGGTTCGCCTGGCCGCCCGCGATCTCACCGCCTCCGACGTGCTTGATGCTATCAACAAGGCGAACTTTCTATCGGCGCCGGGCCGCACCAAGAATCAATTCGTCGCCCAGCCGATCGCCATGCAGACGACGCTGCAGACGCCCGAGGCCTTCGGCATGCTGCCGCTCCGCGTCCAGCAAGGCAACGAGGTGGTGCGCCTGCGCGACGTCGCTGAAATCGTCCTCGGCAGCGAGTCCGACGACACCATCATCACCTTCAACGGCAAGCGCGGCACCTTCCTGGGTATATTCCCGACGCCCTCGGCCAATTCCCTCGACACCGCCAAGGGCGTGCGCGCCGCCATGCCGGCGCTGCAGGCCTCCTTGCCCGAAGACATGGACGTCCAGATTGTCTATGACGCCACCGAAGCCATCGCCTCGGCCATCGACAAGGTCTATTGGACCATCGGCGAAGCGGTGGCCATCGTCGTGCTCATCATCCTGCTGTTCCTGGGCTCCTTCCGCTCGGTGCTGATCCCGATTGCCACCATTCCCCTGTCGCTGATCGGCGTCTGCTTTTTCATGGCCCTGCTCGGCTATTCGATCAACACGCTGACCCTGCTCGCCATGGTGCTGGCCATCGGCCTGGTCGTCGACGATGCCATCGTCGTCGTCGAAAACATCCACCGCCACATCGACGAAGGCCTGGCGCCCATCGATGCTGCTATCAAGGGCATGCACGAGATTACCGGGCCGGTGATCGCCATGACCGTGACGCTCGCCGCCGTCTTCGCGCCGCTCGGCTTCATCCAGGGTGTGACCGGCGCGCTGTTTCGCGAATTCGCCTTCACGTTGGCCGGTTCGGTGATCATTTCCGGCGTCGTCGCCTTGACCGTCTCGCCGATGATGTCGGGCCACCTGTTGAAGGGCGGCGAACCCGGCCGTTTCCAAGCCGTCGTCGACCGTTCCTTCGCGCGCTTGACTGGCTGGTACGGCCGTCGCGTGGCGAACTCGCTCAGCTATCGGCCGGTGACTCTGCTGATGGTCATCGCCTTGATCGGCACATCCGCCTTCCTCTTCCTGCATACGCAGAGCGAACTGGCGCCGGAAGAGGATCGCGGCGCCTTGTTCGGCGTGGTCATCGCACCGCGCTACGCGACCAGCGCCTATACCCAGCATTATGTCGAACAGTTGAATGTGCTGACCGCCGACGTGCCCGAGGTCAAGGCGCGCTTCACCGCCGTCGGCATGGACGGTGGCAGCAATTCCGGATTCGCCGTCTGGGCCTTGCGCGATTGGGCCCTGCGCCAGCGCAGCCAGGCGCAGATTCAACAGGACATCCAGGCCAAGGTCGGCAATTCCACGGGCACCCAAGTGTTCGTCTTCGGGCCGCCCTCCTTGCCGGGAACCGGCGGCGGCTTGCCGATTTCCTACGTCATCCGCTCCACTGGCCCGGCCGCACCGGTTTACGAACTGGCCGAACAGGTGAAGCAGAAGGCGATGGCCTCGGGCCGTTTCATCGTCGTGCAGAACTCCCTGTCCTTCGATGCGCCGCAGGTCACCGTCAGCATCGACCGCGACCGCGCCATGGCTATCGGCGTGCCGATCAGTGAGATCGGCGCCACCTTGGCGGTGCTGGTGGGCGAGGGGCGGGCGTCGCGCTTCGACCGGGATTCCAACAGCTACGACATCATCCCCCAAGTGCCGCAGCGTTACCGTTCAGATCCCGACCGGTTGGGTGAGTTCTTCGTGCGCAGCGCCTCGGGCAAGATGGTGCCGCTGTCTTCCGTGGTAACGGTGACGACGGGTGCTGCGCCGGCCGCCATCGAACAGTTCAACCAGCTCAACTCGGCGACGATCACGGCATTGCCCCTGCCCGGCGTCACCACGACGGAAGGCTTGCGGGTCATCCGCGACATTGCCCGGCCGCTGCTGCCCGATGGCTTCTTCGAGGACTATGCCGATCAGTCGCGCCTGGAAATTGCTCAGGGTAATACCGTCCTGATCGCCTTCGTCATGGCCCTGGTCGTCATTTATCTGGTGCTGGCCGCCCAATTCGAAAGTTTCCGCGACCCGTTCATCATCATGATGACCGTGCCGCTGTCGATCTTCGGCGCCATCGTGCCGCTCAATCTTGGCCTGGGTAGTCTCAACATCTATACCCAGGTCGGCTTGATCACGCTGATCGGCATCATCACCAAGCACGGCATTCTGATGGTCGAATTTGCCAATCAGCAACGCGCCCTGCATGGCCTGACACGCCGCGCGGCGATTGTCGAAGCGGCCTGCGTCCGCCTGCGCCCGATCCTGATGACCACCGGCGCCATGGCCCTGGCTGCGGTGCCGCTGATCGCCGCGACCGGCGCCGGCGCGGCGGCGCGTTATTCCATCGGCTTGGTCGTCTTCGCCGGCCTGATGGTCGGCACGCTGTTCACCCTGTTCGTCGTGCCGATGTTCTACACCTATGTTTCCCGCCCCGACCACCCGCCGGAGCCAGCCGCCGTCGCCGCCCTGGCGGAGTAAGCCGGCCAGGCTACCCGTCGGCTGTCAGCGTTTGGCGTTTATCACGGCGATCGCCTCGTCAATGGCGACGGCGAAGTTCAGGTTCTCGCCGCCCTGCAGGCCCAGTGTCGTGACGCCGATCAGCCGGCCGTCCTCGTCGAACAGGCCGCCGCCGGACGAGCCGTTCGAAATCGGCGCCGAGGTCTGCACGTATTTGGTCCCCTCCATGGTCCTCAAGCCCGAAACGATGCCGTCGCTGAAGGTATTCTCCATCGAGATCGGCGAGCCCAAGGCATAGACCTTTTCGCCGACGCGCAACTCGGCGTAGCGCCGCAGCGCTGTGATCGGCCGCAGCTTGTGCGTCGTGCCGACCAGGCAGATATCCTTCTTCTCATCGCCTGTCAGCCGCACGAAGCCGACGATAGTTCCGTTGAAAACGGCAGCGATGGCCTTCATGCCTTCGATGACGTGACAGTTGGTGATGGCCGTATTTTCCGTGATGGCGATGGCCGAACCTTGGAATATGCCCTGATCGTCCTTCGGATCGTTCGCCGCGAACAACCGGAAAACGGACGGCGACAGGCGTTCGTAGACTTCGACCGGCGTCGGTTTGGCCACCGCCGGTTGGGTTCGCGCGGAGGGCAGGGCGGCTGTCTGCCGGCCCGCCGCTGGCTTGCTGGCAGTCTCGCTCTTCGCGCCTTGCGGCTGCGGCGCGGCATAGACCACGTCGTAGCGCTCAAACAGCCTGGCCCGAGCCTTGACACTACCATCGTCGGCGGCAAGTTCGTACAGGTCGCGGGCCATCTCTTTGTCGACCGGTCGTCCCCGGCCCTCGAACGCGCTGTCGCCCATGTAAATCAAGGCTTCAGTCGAGCCTTGCTCAGCCGCTTTCTTGAAAAGAAAATTGGCAGCCGGCCAATCGGGCTTGCGGTCCTTATCGGCGGGGAAACCGGCGACGATGCCCAAGGCGGCTGTGGCCTCCGCCAGTCCCTGGTCCGAGGCGCGGACCAGCCAGCGTGCCGATTCGGCGTCGCTGCCGGGGACCGGGTCACCCTCGAAATACATCATGCCCAAGCCGAACTGGGCGCGCGCGTTGCCACTGCTCGCTGCCATCCACATCCAGCCGACATACTTTTCCGGGTCGGCGGCGACCGACAGGCCGCGCCGGAACATGGTCGCCAGGGCGTACTGGGCCTGCTCGTTGCCGTTGCGCGCATGCCAATCGAAGATGCGGAAGGCCGCCGCGTGCTCGCCGCTCTCGTAATGCTTGAAGGCGAGGACCACGCCGCCGGGTGCCGCGCCGGTTGGGCGACGGAAGGCGTCGGGATGCGTCGCGACATAAACCTCGGGATAAGCGGAAAGCCGCTTATAGGACTGGGCAGCGCTGGCCAAGCCATTCAAGGCCGCGGCCTTGAAATAGATGACCGCGGTGGCGCGATCCACGGCGACGGTGCCGGCAACACCCTCCTCGAATATGTCACCCAGAAACGCCTGCGCCAGGCCACGCCACGTCTTGTCCTTGCCGGTGCTGACTTCCTTTAACAAGGCGATGGCCTTGGCGGGATCCTTGCGGGTGCCTTGTCCGGTCAGGTGCATGTCGGCGATTCGGTACAGTGCCGCCCAACGGCCGTCGTAATCCGGCGACTGGGCCGCCAAGTTGTAATGGGCAAAGGCCTCGTTGTAGCGGCCGGCCTTGTCCGCCTCTGTGGCCTTCACGTAAGCGACATTGTTGGCCGTATCGCGGTTGGTCTGGCAACCGCCTAGTGCGACGGCAAGCAATAGGGCAACAATGACGCAGGGCTTGAGCATCGTTTCCTCCTCCCGATGCCCCTTATTGTGGAAAAATCGACCGCCCGATGCAACCGGCAAGGCGGCCCTCATCCCTGCCGTTCTGATGATGCCGTCCGCTCCGGCTCACGACGTGGGCTTCGGCCGCCACTGGCGGGCCAGGGCCTGGGCCTCGCGGACCTGGCCCGGGGTCATCGCCGGGGCGAGCAGGTCGCGCATTTTTGTCGCGGCGCTCGATACTGGGTCTTCCCCGTCCGCCAAAACCAGCGCGACCGTGCTGATCTTCGTTTGCGCCGCCAGCTCCAGCCACTTGTAGGCTTGCACGAAGCTCTGCGGCACGCCCAGTCCCTGGGCATGGGCATTGCCGAGCAGCACCATGGCCTGGCCTTGGCCTTGTTCGGCGGCCTCGCGCCACCACAGGGCGGCCTCGGCCTGGTCCTGTTGCACCCCCTTGCCGTCCCAGAACAGCAGGCCGAAGGCCGTTTGCGCGGCGGCATCCTTCAGGTCGGCGGCTTGGAACTGCAGGATGGCGAGTGCCTCCGGGTCGCCGCGCTTGGCGTGGTCGAGCAGGTCCAGTCTGGGTCCGGGCTCTGCGCCGGTTGTCCGGGCGATTGCCGAGGGGTCCGGCTGCCATGCCTGGGCCCGCCGCTTCGCTTCCGCCAGTTGTTCGGGCGACAAGGCTAGTCCGGAGCGGTCGCGGACCTCCTCGGCCAGGCTGCGCTCGCTATCGAGCGTCGCGTGGGCCACCGCCAGGATCAGCCACATATGGGCCGTCACCGGATCTTGGGCCAGACCGCTGCGCCCTGTCCGATGCAGTGTGGCAAGGCCGATCTGACCAAGGGTGCTGCCACGGTCGGCGGCGCGGCGGAACCACCGCGCCGCTTCGCTGGCGTCGGCATCGACCCCTTCGCCCTTCGCAAACATGGCACCGATGGTCGCCTCGGCATAGCCGGCGACGTAACGGGCGATCTGCTGCGGGTCGGGTCCGTTGCCGGGGTTGTCGTATCTGGCGTCGGCCAACCGGTCGAGGCTGTCGACGGCGCGGCGCAGCCAGGTCATCGTCTCCGCCAGGTTCTTCTCGGCGCCCTTGCCGGTGTAATAGTGAATGCCGAGTGTGAACTGGCTGAACCCGTCGCCGGCTTCGGCCTGGCGTATCAAGGCCTTCAGCTCCGCCACCGCAACCTCGGGCGGCGTCTCAGCGTTGTCGGGCATGGCGCCGAACCGGCCCGGCTGCCCTGTCGACACGCAGGATGCTAGCGTCAATGCCAGCAGTGCCGCGCCCACCAACCTTGCCCAGTGGTTGTTTCCCGTTGCCGCCATAGCTGTCCTCAGCGTTTCCATCCGCCCACCATCGACCGGCCAACTGCGATCGCGACGTTCATGGTCACACCTTGAAGCGCGGATCCAGAAAGTCTCGCAAGCTATCGCCGAATAGGTTGAAGGCGAACACCGCGGTGCTGATGGCGATCCCGGGAAACAGTATCATCCAGGGCGCCTCGCGATAAAAGTCCGCCGCGTTGCCCGACAGCATCAATCCCCACGCGGCGGTCGGCTCGGTGACGCCGAGGCCGAGGAAGGACAGCGACGCCTCGGCCAGGATCGCCTGGGCGATGAAGGCCGTCAGCATGATGAGATAGGGCGCCACCACATTAGGCGCCATATGACGGAAGATGATCCGGCTGTGGGAATAGCCGGCCGTGCGCGCCGCGTCGATATAGGGCATCGTCCGGACCGAGAGCGCCGCCGCGCGTAACACGCGGGCGACGCGCGGGATGATCGGGATGGCAATGGCGACGATCAGGTTCACATCGACGCCGCCGACCACGAACTTGCGAAAGGCAGCGACCACGACCAGGGCCAGAACGATCAGCGGGAAGGCCAGCAGGATATCGACGAAGCGCTGTACCCAGTCATCCACCCTGCCGCCGAAATAGGCCGAGGCGATGCCGAGGACGGCGCCGAAGGTCGAGCCGAGGAACGATGATGTGAAGCCGATCACCAGCGCCGTGCGCGAGCCGTAAATCAAGCGCGAGCAGATGTCGCGGCCATAGGCATCGGTGCCGCACCAATGCTCCCAGGACGGAGCGCCCAGAATCGCCGAAAAATCGATGGTCAGCGGATCGTAAGGTGCGACCAGCGGCGAAAACAGGCCGGCGAACATCATGATGACGATGATGACGAAACTCAGCGCGCCGAGCGGCTGTTGGCGGCAAAATGCTAGGAACGCGCTCGGCTGGCGCAGCATCGGGGGCGATAGTATGGGCGCTGCCATGGTCATACGTCGTAACGGATGCGCGGATCGAACACCGCGTACAGCAGATCGATCAATAGGTTGATGAAGACATAGAACGCAGCGATCAGCATGACCATGGCCTGAATCAGGGTGAAGTCGTTGCGCGAGACGCTTTGCACGAACAATTGGCCGATGCCGTTGAGGTTGAACACCTGCTCGGTGACGACCAGGCCGCCGATCAGGAACGTGAATTCAAGGCCGATGACCGTGATCGCCGGTAGCAGCGCGTTGCGCAGCGCATGCCGCGTGATCACCAGCTTTTCGTATACGCCCTTGGCGCGGGCGGTACGGATATAGTCCTCGTTGAGCACTTCCAGCAGCGAGGAGCGGATCATGCGCGCCACCACGGCGCAATAACGGTAGCCGACGGCCATGGCCGGCCAGATCAACTGCTGCAGGTTGATGATCGGGTCGACATAGATCGGCGTGAAGGTGATCGGCGGTAGCCAGTTGAATACGGCCAGAAGGCTCAGCATGATCAGCATGCCGAACCAGAATGACGGAATCGACAGTCCGCCGATGGTGGCGATCCGGACGACATAGTCGATCCAGGTGTCGCGATACAGCGCCGCCAGCGTCCCCATGGGGACGGCGAGCAGCACCGCGATGAGCGTCGCCATCAGCGCCACCTGCAGCGACAGTTCCAGGCGCAGCGCGACCTCCTCCATCACCGGCCGGTCGGTCCACATCGACCTGCCGAAATCGAGTGTTGCAATGCCCACCATCCACTGCCCGAACTGGGTGACGAGCGGCTTGTCGAGGCCGAGCCGCGTCCGCTCCATTTCGATCGTCGCCTGCGAGACATTGCCGCCATCGCCACGTAGCTTTATCTCGACCACATCGCCGGGCACGATGCGCAGCATGAAGAACACCAAAATGGCCACGCCGATCAGCGTGGGTATCATCAGCAGGACACGGTTGACGGTATAGCGCAGCATGATGCCTTCGCCAGGGTAGCGCCAAGCCCTCTCCCCGGCCGCCGGCGAGAAACCGGGGCAGGGAGAGGGTCGGGTAGCGCCGGGTTAGGTGTTCAGCCAGACCCCTTCGAGCTGGGTGCCAAGGTTGTGGCTGGGCGACATCGGCCAACCCATCAGCGTCTTGTGGGTCGCGACGATGCGATGCCACCACAGCAACGGCTGCTGATAGGCCTGCTCGAACAGCCGCTTCTCGAACGCCCGGATCAGCGCCTTGCGCTTTTCCGGATCGCGCTCGCGCAGGTGATCGTCGAACAGCTTGTCGAGCACCTCGTCCTTCGACTGCGAGCGGTTCTCCGGCGCGCGGCTGACGGACAGATACTTGGCGAGGGCAAGGCTGGTGTCGTCCATGAACAGGTTGGAGAAATCGATGGCCACCTCATGCTGGCCGGCGCTCATGGTCGCCAGATAAGGTCCGGTATCCGACTGCTTGTGCTCGACCTCGACGCCGATCTGGCGCCATTGGTCGACCAGGAAGATGCCGGCCGGCGTATAGGGCATGGCCAGATTGCGGTTCCACAGGGTGAACTTCAGATTGGACTGGCCCGCATCGGCGAGCAGCTTCTTGGCATCCGCGCGGGCTTTGTTGATATCCTTGGAAAAGCCCGGCAGCTTGACCAGTTCCGCTTCCGGTGTCGCGAATGGCGAGCCGGGCCGCACCACGCCGCCGACCGAACGCAGCGTCGAAATGCGCGACAGCCCCGTGCTGCCGCCCCAGCGGTCGATGGCCATGAGCAGCGCTTGGCGCACGCGCACGTCGTCGAACGGCTTCTTCTCGACGTTGAAGCAGACCAGAAGGTTGAGCGTCCAGCTCGATTCCTCGATGCGGATCTTATCGCCCATCGCCTGCACCAGGCGGTCGCGTTCGGCCGGCGAGATGCCGCGGAATTCGCCCAGCACCTGACCGCCTTGCACGGCGTTGAGCATGGCCGCCGGTTGCAACGTGAAGATGCCCTTCCAGTCGTCGAGATAGGGCAGGCCCTTCTTAAAATAGTTGTCGTTTTTCTTACCGGCGACGTGGCTGCCCTTGACGTGCTCGACGAAGATGAAGGGACCCGTGCCGTTGACCTTGGTCTTGGGAAAATTCGCATCGGCCGCCAGATCCTTGGCGGCATAGATGGCATTCCACGGCGAGGCGAAATGCTCGATCATCGAGGCGTTCACCGCCTTCATCTTGAAGATGACCGTCAGCGCATCGGGTGTCTCGATCGTCCCGATGTCGGCGAAGGTCGCCTTGCGCGTCGATACCACGCCATCCGCCGGGTTGCGCAGACGCTCGTAGCTGGCCTTCACGTCGGCCGAGGTCAGCGCCGTGCCGTCGGCGAATTTCACATTCGAGTGCAGCTTGAAGGTGTAGGTCAGAAGGTCCGGCGCGACCGTCCAAGATTCCGCCAGATCGCCTTCCAGCGCGGGAAACTTGGCGAGGTCGAAACGCAGCAGCGTCGAATAGAACGGCGCCGCGAAATGCAACGTCGCGTAGGTATCGCTGCCGTGCGAGTCGTAGTGCGGAGTCTCCGCGCTGATGGCGAAGTTCAAGCTGCCGCCGCGCTTGACGGCGGCGGTCTGGGCCTGCGCTAGGTCCCAGTGCAACCCGCCCGCGCCCAGCACGAACGCTCCGGCCATCCCCTTCAATGCCGTACGTCTGGTTGTCGTCATGGCATACCCTCCTGTGTTGTCGCCTTGGTTGTCATACACGATCAGATCTTTATGCAGGCAGCGTAGTGTCCCGGTTGCTTTTCCACCAATGGCGGCACGGTCTCCCGGCATTCCTGGCTGGCCATCGGGCAACGCGTGTTGAAGACGCAGCCGGGCGGCGGCAGCAGATGGCTCGGCAACTCGCCTTGGATCAGGCGCGGCGCGCGCGCGCGCTCGACCGTCGGGTCGGGCACCGGCGCGGCATCGAGCAGCAGCTTGGTATAGGGGTGCAGCGGCTGGCGATAAATGGTATCGCGCTCGGCCACCTCCATGATCCGCCCGAAATACATCACCACCACACGCATGGAAATGTGCCGGACCACGGCCAGGTCGTGCGCGATGAACAGGTAGGCGAGGCCCAATCGCTGTTGCAGGTCTTCCAACAGATTGATGATCTGGCTCTGGATGGAGACGTCGAGCGCCGATACCGCCTCGTCGCAGACGATGAAGGACGGCTCCATCGCCAAGGCGCGCGCGATGCCGATGCGCTGGCGCTGGCCGCCGGAAAGCTGGTGCGGATAGCGCTCGGCCAGTTCCGGCCTGAGGCCGACCTGATCGAGCAATTGCGCGACACGTTCCGCGATGGCCTGTTTGTTTGCGGCGAGCCGGTAGACATGCAGCGGTTCCCCGATGATCTGGCTGACCGTCATGCGCGGATTGAGCGACGAATACGGGTCCTGGAAGATCACCTGTATCTTGCGCCGGATCTCCTTCAGCGCGGCGGGCGAGGCGGTCAACAGGTTGGCGCCGTTGAAGACGATCTCGCCGCTGGTCGGCCGCTCCAGCCGCAGAATGAGCCGCCCGACCGTGGTCTTGCCGCAGCCGGATTCGCCGACCAGCCCCAGCGTCTCCCCGGGATAGATCGCGAAGCTCACATCCTCGACGGCGCGCACCAAGGCGCGCTTGCCGCCGATCCTGCCGCGCACCGGATAATGCTTGGTCAGCGCCGTCACCGCCAGCAGCGGCTGCCGGCGTTCCACGTCCAGCTTCAGGTTGCCGGCGCCGCCGGATGTCCAGGCGATCTTGCCCGCGGCAATCTCGCCGTGACGATGGCAGCGCGCCAGCGTCCCGGTGTCGGTCGGCGCCAGCGGCGGTTCCTCGGCGCAGATGTCGACGCGGAACGGACAGCGCGGCGCGAAACGGCAGCCCGGCGGTGCATCCGCCAGGTTCGGCACCAGCCCTTCGATGGTCTCCAGCTTGTTGCCACGCGGCCGGTCGAGGCGCGGCACCGACCGCAGCAGCCCCATGGTGTAGGGGTGGCGCGGCCGGTGGAACACTGCTTCCGCCTCCCCCTGCTCGACCAGCCGGGCGGCGTACATGACGAACACGCGGTCGGCGTAGCGCGCCACCACGCCAAGGTTGTGCGTGATGATGATCAGCGCGATGTCGAGCTTGCGCGACAGCTCCTTCATCAGTTCGAGGATCTGCGCCTGGATGGTGACGTCGAGCGCCGTCGTCGGCTCGTCGGCGATGATCAGCTTCGGGTTGCAGGCTATGCCGATGGCGATCATCACCCGCTGACGCATGCCGCCGGAAAACTGGTGCGGATACTGATCGAAGCGATCCTCGCCATCGGTGATGCCGACCAGGTGCAAAAGCTCCAGCGCCCGCGCCTTGGCCTGCGCCGCGTTCATGCCGAGATGGATGGTCAGCGGCTCGGTGATCTGCAGCCCGATGGTGAGCAGCGGGTTGAGCGACGTCATCGGCTCCTGGAAGATCATCGAGATGTCGCGCCCGCGGATCTCGCGCATCCCTTCGTTGTCGAGGTCGAGCAGGTTTTTGCCGTCGAACAGCACGCGGCCGCGGGTGCGCCCGGTCAGGCGCGGCAACAGGCGCATGATCGCCAGTGCCGTCACCGACTTGCCGGAACCGGACTCGCCGACGATGACCACGACCTCGCCGCGCGCCACCCGAAAGCTCACATCCTCCACCGCGCGAACGATGCCGCGCGACGTCTCGAAATGAACGTGCAGACCGGTCACCTCGAGCAAAGGTTCGACGGTGTCGGCCGACCGCGATGTCGTCTCTAAAAGTGCTTCCACTGAAATCCCAGAGTCGGTGTTCGTGTTTGTAAAGCCTCAACCACCCTGTGGCGGATTGCATCCGCTCCGGTCATTCATCGAAATGACCGATTGCATCGATGGTAACAGGCTGGTTGCCTAGGAACAATCCAGCCCTTGCGGGCGCGCTCGATGCTAGAGCGCGATGTTATTTGGTGTGACACACAGGCTCGCCGCCTCTCTCCGTCTCTGCCCCTTGGGGCGGAGAGGGGCTATCCATCGACCTAAAATCATCACGCTCTAGCCGAAGCCGGTGCGGCAGGCATGACGCAGCCTCGCCATATGGCTACAATATAACACCGACACCGTCATCGCATCGGGAAGCCGCCGTCGTGAAAGTGAAGTTGGTCCGCATCGGCAATTCCAGGGGCATGCGCCTGCCGTCCTCGGTCATATCGGCTTGCGGCTTCGGCAAGGTGGTCGACATGCGCGTCGATGGCCCCATGGTCGCGCTCGCCCCGGCGCGAGGCGGGCGCCAGGGCTGGGACGCGGCCTTCGCCCGCATGGCTGCCGCTGGCGACGACGCGGCGCTTCAGCGAGGTCGTTCGGAGTGTGCCTAGTTTCCCGTCTACCACGGTGGTAGGCAGTACCCCTCCCCATTGCAATCCACCCCCACCCCCGCTAGCGTCCGGCAGGGCGCAATGCCGCGCCGTTCCAGCCGTCATCCGTCGCATCGGCAAAAAACACTGCAGAGGAGGAATTCGTCATGGACTGGGTCAATCGCCGCAAGAAATTCCGCAAGGTTCTCGCCGGCAAGAAGTGCGTCTATCCCGGCTCCGTCTACGATGCCCTATCGGCGCGCATCGCCGAGGATATCGGCTTCGAGGTCGGCATGTTTGCCGGCTCCACCGGTTCGCTCTCGGTGTTGGGCGCGCCTGATCTGATCGTGCTCACGCTGAGCGAATTCGCCCAGCAGGCGCTGCGCATCAACCGCTCCGGCGAATT
>CAMCUA010000024.1 GCA_945878455.1 Asaia bogorensis
GCCGCCGACTTCGCCACCATCCGCGGCTTCCTCTCAACCGCCAGAAAGCAGGGCTGGAACATCATCAAAGCCCTGCGCCAAGACCCAGGCGACCTCGAAAAGGCGCTACGCGCGGCTTGAAATTACAAGGAAACCTGGGCAGTTACGATTTTTTCTAATACTTCCGGATAGGATACGAGCCCCTTGGCTCACGTTCGATGAACCATGGCCATATAGGCTTCGGACTGCATCTCCATCAGCCGCGATACCGTGCGCTGGAACTCGAAAGCGCCGTCGCCGGCCGGATAAAGGTCGAGCGGCAGGGCTTCGGCCGAACAGATCAGGTTTACCTTGGCCTCGTAGAGGGCGTCGATCAGGGTCACGAAGCGCTTGGCCTCGTCGCGGCGCGACGCATCGAGCCGAGGGATACCGCCCAGCACCAGCGTGTGGAAACGGCTGGCGATTTCCAGGTAGTCGGCAGCGCCCAGCGGCTGGCCGCAGAGATCGGCGAAACGGCAATAGACAACGCCTTCGGCCGACAACGGCAATGCCACCTCGCGGCCGTTGACAGCGACCCGGCAGGGCGCCGGTTCGGCGCCGACTGTCAGGCGGCGAAAGTCAGCCTCAAGCTCGGCATCGGTTTCTGGGCTGACCGGTGTCATGAAAACGTCCATGGAACGCATTTTTTCGAGTCGGTAATCGGTCGCTGCCTTCACTTCGACCACATCCATGTGGTCTTCCATCAATTTGATGAAGGGCAGGAAGCGGTCGCGTTGCAGCCCGCCTTTGTAAAGGTCGCTGGGCGGACGATTCGATGTCGCCACCACCACCACGCCTGATGCGAACAAGGCCTCGAACAAGCGGCCGACAATCATCGCATCGCCGATGTCGGTAATCTGCATTTCATCGAAGCATAACAGCCAGGCCCGATCGACGATGACGCGGGCCAAGGAGGGCAGCGGATCGCGGTCGGCGGGCAGCTTGCCGGCGGCCACGGCCTGGCGGAAGTTGTGAATGCGGTGATGCACCTCGCGCATGAAGGCGTGGAAATGGACACGCTTGCGTTCGGCTTCCGGCGTCGCTTCGAAAAACAGATCCATCAGCATCGACTTGCCGCGGCCGACGCCACCCCACAGATAGAGGCCCTTGGGCGGTGGCCGGCGACCGATGCCAAGGCGCGTCATCCAACCCGACCGGCTCATCTGCGGGGCGTAATCCAGCAGCGACAGCCGCAAGGCGTCGAGGCGCCCCATGGCGATTTCCTGCGCCGGATCGGCAGTGATGTCGCCGCGCGCCACGAGCGCGCGATAGGCGTCCAGTGGTCCTAAGGACATATCGACGGCCAGTGGTGGAAGGGGCCTAAACCCTATGGTTCGGCGGTGCGCCTGTAAAGTCCCCGTTTCCGCCGCGGCAACCCCCGGCACGGGGTCTAGGCCAAGCGGCGCAGCGGCTGTGGCGCGGCCTGCGCGGCCGGCGTGAAAACGGCTTCCATCTCGCGCCGCGTGCGCACGGCGATACTGGTGGCATCGACCGTCACATCGTCCCAGCCCACCGTCTGCCCCAGGGCAATCGGCCGCTTCAGGGCGACACCGTGAGCGAGCCCGATGGGCAGCGCACCGACCGCCAGCGAATCGGCCGCCGGCATCAATTTTCCCCAGACCGTGTAGCCACCTTCACCGTCGAGCACTTCGCCGGCCTTTAGGTCGCGTTTGGCGGTCGCCACCACGTCGGCACGAAAGGCGTCGGGGGCACCGGTCGCCTCGCCGAGCAGCCCGGCATAGGCAACGCTGATACCCAGTTCCAGTCCAATCAGGTGATAGGGCCGCCACAGAGCGCTGTAACGGCCCGACGGATCGGTGATCAGGCCGTATTCCTCGAAGCAGCGGACGGTGTAATCCGACGGCGCCTCGAACGTGACCCAAACGCCCCAGCGCAGATTATCGACCAGTTCACGGCCGTCGCGGGATTCGGCGGCGACAACCTCGACTTGGCCCTTGTGGTGCAACACGCCGCCGTCGGCCTGGGGAATCAGGGTGCGTGCTAGCGCGCCGCTGCCGCACGGCGGGAAAGCGAGGCCGCCCGGTGCCGGCGTCAGGCCACAGGCGTTGGCGACCGCGGTCATTTCGATACCTGATTTGGTGCCGTCGAGAAACGAATTGAACATGCGCGGGTTCATGCCGGCCACGGCCGCCCGGTTGGCCGAAATACCGTAATGCTCCCAGACGGTGTCGGGGGTCGAGGCATGGAAGGCCGGCAAATAACGGGTGCCCTTGCCAGCGGCGACGACCGTGAGGCCGCACGCCCGCGCCCAATCAACCATTTCGTGAATCAGCGCCGGTTGATCCCCATAGGCCAGGGAATAGACGATACCGGCTTCGTGTGCCTTACGCGCCAACAGCGGCCCGGCGAGGGCGTCGGCTTCGACATTAACCATGACGATGTGGCGCCGATAGGCGCAGCAGGCCATGACGTGTTCGATGCCCGCCTCCGGCACGCCGGTGGCGTCGATCACTACGTCGAGATCGTCGGCGGCGATTAGGTCTTCCGCCGAATCGGTGATGTGGAGGGAACCGCGACGTACCGCCTCGTCGAAGGACGTTGCCGCGTAGCGGACAGCCGGCCAGCCAGTTGCCGCCAGTGCGGCGCGCGCCCGGTCAGGCGACAGGTCGGCAATGCCCATGACGTGCAGGCCCGGCCGATGCAAGGCCTGAGCAAGGAACATCGAACCGAATTTGCCGGCACCGATCAGGCCGACGCGGATCGGCCGCTCACGGCGTGCCGCCAACAGAGCATGGAGATTCATGACGGCCGCTCCTCGTCCGAGCTTGCTATCCGCTCAGCGACGTTCCACTTCCGCCTTCTTGATCTCGGCGATGGCCCGTCCGGGATTGAGACCCTTGGGACAGGTATTGGTGCAATTCATGATCGTATGGCAGCGATACAGACGATAGGGATCCTGCACGTAATCCAGCCGATCGCCAGCGTGTTCATCGCGGGAATCGGCGATCCAGCGGTAAGCCTGCAGCAGCACCGCCGGTCCCAAGTAACGATCGCCGTTCCACCAATAGCTGGGGCAGCTGGTCTGGCAGCAGAAGCACAGGATGCATTCCCACATGCCGTCGAGCTTCTCGCGCTCCGCGGGGCTTTGCAGCCGCTCCTTGCTGGGCGGCGAGGAATCGGCCTGCAACCACGGCTTGATCGAGGCGTACTGGGCATAAGGCACCGATAGATCAGGGACGAGGTCCTTGATCACCGGCATGTGCGGCAGCGGATAGATGCGCACCTCGCCCTTGATCTCGTCGATCGGCTTGATACAGGCCAGCGTGTTTGTGCCGTCGATGTTGAAGGCGCAGCTGCCGCAGACGCCTTCGCGGCAGGACCGGCGGAAGGTCAGCGTTGAATCGATCTCGTTCTTGATCTTGATCAGCGCATCGAGAACCATCGGCCCACATTTATCGAGATCGACTTCGTACGTATCCAGCCGCGGGTTTTCACTGCTGTCCGGATCGTAGCGGTAGATGGTGAAGCTCTTGACCCGGGTGCCGCCCGCCGCAGCTTTAAAAGTCTTGCCGGTGCGGACGCGAGAATTGGCGGGTAGGGTGAACTCGACCATGGGGCGTTCCTTACGTTCCGGCGTCTCAGTAAACGCGGGCTTTCGGCTCGATGTACTGGACTTCTTTGGTCAGCGTGTAGGTATGCACCGGGCGGTAGCCCAGGCGTACCTTGCGCTGGGTGTCGACCCAGGCCAGCGAGTGCTTCATCCAAGTGGCATCGTCGCGGTCGGGAAAATCTTCGTGCGCATGGGCGCCGCGGCTTTCGTGACGGGCTTCGCCGGAATAGATGGTGGCCAGCGCGCAATCGATCAGGTTTTCCAACTCCAAGGCCTCGACCAGGTCGGAATTCCAGATCATCGAACGGTCAGCGATTTGGATATCGGCCAGGCTGGCGGCGATGGTGTCCATCTGCTCGCAGCCTTCCTTCAATACCTGGCTGGTGCGGAAGACGGCGGCGTTGTTCTGCATGGTACGCTGCATGCGCAGCCGGATGTCGGCAGTCTTCTGCGAGCCGGCGGCGTGGCGCAGCCGGTCGAAGCGGCCGAGCGCGAAATCGACGGCATCGGCCGGCACCGGAGCATGGGCGTTGTTGCGCTTCACCATCTCGGCGCAGCGCAACGCGGCGGCACGGCCGAACACCACCAGATCGAGCAGCGAATTGGTGCCGAGCCGGTTGGCGCCATGTACCGATACGCACGCCGCTTCGCCGATGGCCATCAGGCCGGGACAGATAGCGTCGGGATCGGCCAAGGTACCGCGCACGACCTCACCATGATAATTGGCCGGAATGCCGCCCATGTTGTAGTGCACGGTGGGCAACACGGGGATCGGTTCCTTCGACGCATCGACACCGGAGAAAATGCGCGCCGTCTCGGTGATGCCGGGAAGGCGTTGTTGCAGCAGCTCAAGGCCTAGGTGCTCAAGATGCAGGAAGATATGATCCTTTTCCGGACCGACGCCGCGGCCTTCGCGAATTTCAACGGTCATGGCGCGGCTGACGACGTCGCGCGAGGCCAGGTCCTTGGCGGTCGGTGCGTAGCGCTCCATGAAGCGTTCCCCCGCCGAATTGGTCAGATAGCCGCCTTCGCCGCGGGCGCCTTCGGTCATCAAACAGCCGGAGCCGTAAATGCCGGTCGGATGGAACTGAACGAACTCCATGTCCTGCAGCGGCAAGCCGGCGCGCGCCACCATGCCGTTGCCGTCACCCGTGCAGGTATGCGCCGAGGTGCAGGAGAAATAGGCCCGGCCATAGCCGCCGGTCGCCAGGATCACCGTGTGGGCGCGAAAGACGTGGATCGAGCCGTCGTCCAGGCACCAGGCGACGACGCCGCGACAGGCCCCTTCCTTATCCATGATCAGATCGATGGCGAAGTATTCGACGAAGAAATCGGCTTCGTGCTTCAGGCATTGCTGATAGAGCGTGTGCAGGATGGCATGCCCAGTACGGTCGGCCGCCGCGCAGGCGCGTTCCACCGGCGCTTCGCCGAAGTTGCGCATGTGACCGCCGAACGGCCGCTGATAGATGCGCCCATCAGCGGTGCGCGAAAACGGCACGCCGAAATGTTCCAGTTCGTAGACCGCCTTGGTGGCGTTGGCGCACATGTATTCGATGGCGTCCTGGTCGCCCAGCCAGTCGGAACCCTTGACCGTGTCGTACATGTGCCAGCGCCAGTCGTCCTCGCCCATGTTGCCGAGCGCGGCGCCGATGCCGCCCTGGGCGGCGACCGTGTGGCTGCGGGTGGGAAAGACCTTGGTGATGCAGGCGGTACGCAGCCCGGCTGCCGTGCAGCCCATGGTGGCGCGCAATCCAGCGCCGCCGGCGCCGACGACGACCACGTCGTGAAAGTGTTCGGTGATCGGATAGGATGGGGGCATGTGCTTCGACCGGTCGGAGGGTCAGACAGAAAAGGCGAGGCGGAGCACCGCCAACACCGACGAAAGGGCGCAGACGATGGCCAAAAATTTGACAGCAACGATGGCAGCCAGCTTGACGCCCTCGTGATGCACGTAGTCCTCGATCACCACCTGCAAGCCCAGTTGGGCGTGGTGGAACAAGGTGACGACCAGCAGCACCATCAGCAACGCATTGGCGTGATGGCCAAGCCAGAACTGGAAGGTGGCCAGATCGGCTCCTGCCAAGTCACCGATTTGGAAAGCGAACCAGATCACCAGCGGCACCAGCGCGACCGAGGTCAGGCGCTGTACCCACCAATGTTCGACGCCTTCCTTGGCAGTGCCCAGGCCACGGACGCGGCCGAGCGGCGTACGCATGTCCATTCCAACGCCCCCCCCTCAGGCCAACGCGCTGATCCATAAAGCTGCGGTCAAAACCACGCTGGCCATGACCACGGCCCAGCCACTGGCGCGTAGCGTCGGCAGGTCAAGGCCGAAACCGGCGTCCCACAGCAGGTGCCGAATACCGTTACATAAGTGATAGAATAGACAAAAGGTCCAACCCAACAATAGCACCAAGCCGAACCATGAGCCGAGCAGTGCCTGCGCCCGTGCGAAGGCTTCGGGGCCATAGGCCGCGGCGGACAGCCAATAGGCCAAAACCAGGGCACCGAAGGCCAGGGCCACGCCGGTCATCCGATGCAGGATGGACAGGATGGACGTGATCTGCGGACGATAAACCAGAAGATGCGGAGAAAGGGGCCGCTCGCGCGTCGCCATGGCCTTAGGCCTTCTGTGACTGCTTGGCACAAGTTCTTGTGCGTTTACCGGGCCGTAGCCACCAAGTCAACGTTGCACGCGCAACGCCCATGCGATCCCGGCCGCAGCCGGTCAGATCGAGCTTGCAATGTGGCATGCGTATCTCGCTCCTCGCCGTGTTGCCGGCCCCCGAGCCGTGCCCCAAATGTTATGCACAGGAAACTGACCCTGTGCGATGATTCATTATTGCGTGGCTCTTCGCGCAACCACAAGATCATCGTTGCGTGCGATGGCGCGTCTTGTTTTTTCCGTCGTGAGTCTGCGCCGCTCAAGCGAGAGGACGGGCTGCAGCGGGAACAAACGATCCCGATCCGTTGGATTTCCGGGGTCTGCGGACCTTCGAAAACGGCGTGACCGGGACGATGGCCCGGCATGCTGCGGAATTCGGTTCCCTTCGGGGTACCGCGACCCGGCACGGTCGCGGTCTTTTGAGAAGGCCTTGCCCGGTACCGGGCTGTCCGCGCGGCAGCTTCGGACATCGGGTTGCGGAATGGGCCTGCCGAGGTTCGCCCTGCCCTGGGCGAGGTTTGGCGGGACCGTCCGGTCGGAGGCCGAGGTGCCAGGGCACGCGCGGAGCCTGGCCGGCTCCCGGGGCGTCGGGAAGCGCCGTTCCAGCGGCGCGCAACGTAAGACTCACGGGTCTGCGTTCCTGACGCCCCTTCTCTATCAGGCACGGAATCCTAAAACAACGGGTACCTTAGGGCTGCGTTCCTGGTTCGGCGGCATCCATTGCCGCTGCTGCCTCGGCCAGGGCGACCAGACGGCGGGCCGCTTCGACATGCAGGCTTTCAATCAGTTTGCCATCGACTAGGACGACGCCCTGGCCGTGCCCTGCCGCATCGGCGTGGGCCGCGATGATCCGCTGCGACCAAGCAACGTCGGCCGCCGATGGCGCGAACGCCTGGTTAGCCGGACCGATCTGCTTCGGGTGGATCACGGTCTTGCCGTCGAAACCGAATTCGGCCCCCTGTCGGCAACTGGCGGCGAATCCCGCTTCGTCATCGAGGTCGAGATGAACACCGTCGAGAATGGCGATACCGGCGGCGCGCGCCGCCAATAAGCAGAGGCCCAGCGCCGTGACCATCGGCAGCCGGTCGCTCGTATGCGCCGCGTGCAAGTCCTTGGCCAGATCGGACGTTCCCATCGCCAGGCCGGCCAGGCGACCGCCAGCATCGGCGATCTCGGCGGCGCGCAGCATGCCGCGCGGCGTTTCCATCATGCACCAGATGGCGAGACAGTCCGGCGCACCGGATGCAGCCAGCATCGCTTCGGCCCGGTGGACATCGGCGGCGCTTTCCACTTTCGCCAGCAGCACCGCATCGGCACCCGAGGTCGCCAGCGCCGTCAGATCGGCCTGCCCCCAGGGTGTGGTAAGGCCGTTGACCCGGACCAGCAATTCGCGCCGGCCGTAACCGCCGGCCCTGAGAGCAGCGACCACCTGTCGACGCGCCGCATCCTTGGCGTCGGGCGCCACCGAATCTTCGAGGTCGAGGATCAGTACGTCAGCCGGCAGCGCGCGTGCCTTATCGAGAGCGCGGGCGTTCGAGCCCGGCATATACAGAGCACTGCGGCGCGTGCGGATGCCGCCTGGCATGGCCGGACCCAGCCCTGGTCGACGATCAGGCCGCGGCGGCTTTGCGCATGTAGGAGCGGGTCAGCTCCTCGGCGATCTGCACGGCGTTCAGCGCTGCGCCCTTGCGCAAGTTGTCGGAGACGCACCACAGGCTTAAGCCGTTCTTCACGGTCGGATCGACACGGATGCGACTGATGTAGACTGCATCTTCGCCCGCGCACTCAGCGGGTGTGACGTAGCCTTCGTCGGCGCGAAGGTCGACCACCGTGATTCCCGGCGCGCGGCGCAATGCGGCCCGCGCTTCGTCGACTGAGATCGGCTTGGCGAATTCGATATTCACCGCCTCGCCATGGCCGATGAAGGTCGGAATTCGCACACAGGTCGCCGTCACTTTGATGTCGGCGCCCATGATCTTGCGCGTCTCCACCGCCATCTTCCATTCCTCTTTGGTCGAACCGTCTTCCATGAAGACGTCGATATGCGGGATGGCGTTAAAGGCGATCTGTTTGGTGAACTTCTGCTGGTACTTGTGGTGCGGTTCGTTGACGTAGACACCACGCGTCTGATTGAACAGCTCGTCCATGCCTTCCTTGCCGGCACCCGAGGTCGACTGATAGGTGGCGACCACGACGCGCTTGATGCGCGCGATATCGTGCAGCGGCTTTAAGGCCACGACCATCTGGATGGTCGAGCAGTTGGGATTGGCGATGATGTTGCGCTTGGCATAGCCGGCGATGGCTTCCGGGTTCACTTCCGGCACCACCAGCGGCACATCGGGCTCCATGCGGAAGTGCGAGGTATTGTCGATGACCACGCAGCCCGCCGCGGCAGCGCGCGGCGAATGTACCGCCGATACCTTGCCGCCCGGCGAGGACAGGGCGATATCGGTGCCGGCAAAATCGTAGGTGGCCAAGTCGCGGACCGTCAAGATTTCCTTGTCGCCATAAGACAACTCGCGGCCCACCGACCGGGCGGAGGCCAGGGCGACCACCTCGCTGACCGGGAACCTACGCTCGGCCAGGATGTTGATGATTTCACGGCCCACATTGCCCGTGGCGCCGACAACCGCAACCTTATAGCCCATGGCGACGTCTCCTTACCGAGCCCGCAAAGGCCCAACCGCAACAATGGCGTTCACATACGGTCGCTGCCCGCACGATACAAGGGCGGCGGGCCGCCTCACGCGGCGATCTTGTCCAATTCCCGCGTGATCGATTCACCTATCACCGACGTCGACACCCGGGCCATGCCCTTTTCCATGATGTCGGCGGTGCGCATGCCGCCCTTCAGCACCTTTTCGACCGCCGCCTCGATCAAGGCCGCTTCCTCGCCCTGGTCGAAGGAGTAGCGCAAGGCCATGGCGAAGCTGAGGATGGTGGCCAGCGGATTGGCTAGATCCTTGCCAGCGATGTCGGGCGCCGAGCCATGCACCGGTTCATAGAGCGCACGACGGCGGCCCGAAGCGTCGACAGCACCCAGGCTGGCCGACGGCAGCATGCCCAGCGAGCCGGTCAGCATCGCCGCTTCGTCGGACAAGATGTCACCGAACAGGTTGTCGGCCAGGATGACATCGAACTGCTTGGGATTGCGCACCAACTGCATGGCGCAGTTGTCGGCGTACATGTGGCTCAGCGTCACGCGGGGGAAGGATTCATCGTGCAGCTTCTGCACTTCCTCGCGCCACAGCACGCCGCTCTCCATGACGTTGGCCTTTTCGGTGGAACACAACTTGCCGTCACGCTTTTCCGCTAGCTCGAAAGCGACGCGCGCGACGCGGCGAATTTCCTCGGTCGTGTAGGACTGGGTGTTGAATCCGCGCCGGCTGCCGTCGGGCAGCGTTTCGATGCCGCGCGGTTCGCCGAAATAGATGCCGCCAGTCAGCTCGCGCACGATGACGATGTCGAGGCCGGAGACAACCTCGGGCTTCAGTGTCGAGGCGCTGATTAACGAGTCGAACACCTTGGCCGGACGCAGGTTGGCGAACAAGGCCATTTCCTTGCGCAGGCGCAGCAGGCCGGCCTCGGGCCGGATGTCGAAGGCCACCTTGTCCCACTTCGGACCGCCGACGGCACCGAGCAGCACCGCATCGACATCCATGGCCACGGCCATGGTCGAGTCGGTGAGCGGCGTGCCGTGGGCTTCGATGGAACAACCGCCGACCAAACCGTCGCTCACATCGAACGTTACAGAACGGCGCTTGTCGAGCCACTCGATGACGCGACGCACTTCGTTCGTCACCTCGGGCCCGATGCCGTCGCCAGGCAGAATCAACAGTTTCTTATTGGAAGCCATGCGGTGATTCCTTCTTACGTCTCGCCCGGTGGCCGCCGGGGTGGTCCGCGAGCCCGTCCGAATGTCCGTTATTTCGCTGCGGCGTGCAGCCAGGGCTGGGCAGCGCGCTGCCTGTCTTCGTAGGTCTCGATCTTGCCCGCCTTCTGCTGGGTCAGGCCGATGTCGTCAAGCCCGTTGAGCAGCAGATGCTTTTTGAAGGGATCGATGTCGAAGGCGATGCTCCCGCCATCGGGCCCTTTGATCGTTTGCGTCTCCAGGTCGACGGACAAGGTGGCATTGGCGCCACGGTTGGCGTCGTCCATCAGCTTGTCCAGGTCCGCTTTGGACACCGTGATCGGCAGGATGCCGTTCTTGAAGCAGTTGGAATGGAAGATGTCAGCGAAGCTGGTCGAGATGATGCAGCGGATGCCGAAATCCAATAACGCCCAAGGTGCGTGTTCACGCGAAGAACCGCAGCCGAAGTTATCGCCGGCAACCAGGATCTGCGCCTTACGGTAGGCCGGCTTATTGAGCACAAAGTCCGGCTTTTCCGACCCATCGTCGTTGTAACGGACTTCGTCGAACAAATGCTTGCCGAGGCCGGTACGCTTGATGGTCTTGAGGAATTGCTTGGGGATGATCTTGTCGGTATCGATGTTGATCATCGGCAAGGGCGCGGCAACGCCCGTCAATTGCGTGAACTTCTGCATGGTGGCGTTCCTTACATCAGTTTGCGCACGTCGGTCAGATGGCCGGTGACGGCCGCCGCCGCGGCCATGATCGGGCTGACCAAGTGGGTCCGCCCACCGCGACCCTGGCGGCCCTCAAAATTGCGGTTCGAGGTCGAGGCGCAGCGCTCGCCCGGCTCCAGCCGGTCGGCATTCATCGCCAGACACATGGAGCAGCCCGGTTCGCGCCATTCAAAGCCGGCTTCGATGAAGATGCGGTCCAATCCTTCGGCCTCGGCCTGCTCCTTGACCAGGCCGGAGCCCGGCACTACCAGCGCGTTGACGTGGCTGGCAACCTTGCGGCCCTTGGCGATGCTGGCAGCGGCGCGCAGATCTTCGATGCGGCCATTGGTGCAAGAGCCGATGAATACCCGGTCGACCGGGATGTCTTCGAAGGGGGTTCCGGGCGTCAGGTTCATGTAGTCAAGCGAGTGGCGGATCGCTTCGCGCCGGGCCGCGTCACTTTCCGCTGCCGGATCGGGTACGCGGCCGGTGATCGGCAACACCTGTTCCGGATTGGTGCCCCAGGTGACGTGCGGGGCGATCTGCGTCGCGTCCAGGAAAACTTCGGTATCGTAGGTGGCGCCTGCATCGGACGGCAGGCTTTTCCAATAGGCGAGCGCCTGTTCCCAGGCCGCGCCCTTCGGCGCCATCGGCCGGCCCATCAGATAGGCATAGGTCTTTTCGTCGGGCGCGACCAGACCGGCGCGCGCGCCGCCTTCGATGGTCATGTTACACATGGTCATGCGGCCTTCCATCGACAGGGCACGGACCGCCTTGCCGGCGTATTCGATGACATGGCCGGTGCCGCCCGCGGTGCCGATCTTGCCGATGATGGCCAGGATCAGGTCCTTGGCGCCGACGCCGGGCGCCAGATCGCCATCGACCGAGATGCGCATGTTCTTGGCCGGACGTTGCAACAGGGTTTGCGTCGCCAGTACGTGTTCGACTTCCGAGGTGCCGATGCCAAAGGCGAGCGCGCCAAAGGCGCCATGGGTGGCGGTATGGGAGTCGCCGCAGACGATGGTGGTGCCAGGCAGGGTGAACCCCTGTTCCGGTCCGATGATATGGACAATGCCTCGACGGGCATCGCGGGTATCGAAATAGGGCACGGCAAAATCGACGACATTCTTTTCCAGGGTTTCGACCTGGATGCGCGACTCTTCCTCGGTGATGCCTTGGGCAATATCCTTGGTCGGCACGTTATGGTCGGCGACCGCCAGAGTGGCATCGGTGCGACGCACTTGGCGCCCGGCGGCGCGCAAACCTTCGAAGGCCTGCGGACTGGTTACTTCATGGACCAAGTGACGGTCGATGTAGAGCAGGCAGGTGCCGTCGTCCTGCACATCCACCAGATGACTTTCCCAGATCTTGTCGAATAGCGTGCGCGGCTTCGCCATCGCCTGTCCCTCCGCGTTCGTCTGCTGCGCTGCCGGACCGCTGGCGGCCCGGCTGTCGGCCGGCGTATCAGTCCGCCTTAGCGCCGGCCTTGGCCGATGCGGCCTGAGCGTCTCCGCCCAGGCGCAGGGCTCGGGCAGCAGGGGTTTCCTGTTTTTCGGCGATACGCGCCGATTTGCCGGAACGCTGGCGCAGGTAATAGAGCTTGGCGCGGCGCACATCGCCACGGCGCACCACTTCGATGCTGGCGATGACCGGCGAATAGAGCGGGAAGATACGCTCCACACCCTCGCCGTACGAAATCTTGCGCACCGTGAAGTTGGAATTGATGCCACGATTGCTGCGCGCGATGCACACGCCTTCGAAGGCCTGGACGCGCTCGCGCGTGCCTTCGACCACCTTGACGTTGACCTTCAAGGTGTCACCCGCAGCGAACTCGGGCACGGGCCGCACGGCAACCAGTTTATCGATCTGTTCCTGACCCAGTGTTTGGAGGATGTTCATCGCCGCGGTCCTTTCACGTCCTGCTATTCATTTCCGTGTCACCCGGGAGCCGATGCGGCGCCGCTCGCGCGGTCTGCCACGTAACACGTCCACAGATCAGGACGCCGTTCCCGGGTCACTTCCTCAGCTCGTGCCCGCCGCCAGGCCCGGATCTTTTGATGATCGCCGGACAACAGCACGTCGGGAACGGCAAGGCCATTCCATTCACGGGGCCGGGTGTACTGAGGGTACTCCAGCAGTCCCGCCTCGAAACTCTCTTCGCACAGCGACTCGGCGCTGCCGATCACCCCGGGCAACAACCGGACGCAGGCGTCGATCAACGCCATGGCCGCCAGCTCGCCGCCCGACAGCACGAAATCGCCGAGGCTGCATTCCTCGATGGAGCGCGCCCGCAGCACCCGCTCGTCGATCCCTTCGTAGCGTCCGCATAACAACGTGACGCCAGGCCCGGCCGCGAGTTCCCGTACACGCGCCTGACGCAATGGCCGGCCGCGCGGGGAAAGGTGGATCAGCGTTGCCGGGCGACCGTCTGCGGTCGCCGCCTCAATAGCCGCGTCCACCACGTCCGACCGCATCACCATTCCGGGTCCGCCGCCGAAGGGAGTATCGTCGACGGTGCCGTGTTTATCGCCTGCAAAGTCCCGGATGTCTAGCGTTTCCAGAGTCCAAGCGCCCTCTGCCAGCGCCTTGCCCGACAGCGATATGCCAAGGGGGCCGGGGAACATTTCCGGAAACAAGGTCAGCACCTTGGCCTGCCACGGTGTCGCCCGTCCGGTCATGGTTGCAGTCCCTCTGGCACGTCGCCCGAGGACGGTTCGTCGAGCAGGCCGGGCGGCGCATCGACCACCAGGCGGCCGCCGGCCAAATCGACGACCGGCACCACGGCGCGCGAAAACGGAACTAGCACCTCGCGGCCATCGGCATCGAGCAGTTCGAGAATGTCGCCAGCGCCGAAATCATGCACCGCCTTGACCTGTCCGAGCGATGTGCCGTCCGGCCGCTCAGCGGCCAGACCAATGAGATCGGCGTGATAGTATTCATCGGCTGCGGTCGCCGGCAGCACATCGCGCGGCACATAAAGACGGGTTCGGTTGAGCGCGTCGGCAGCGTCACGGTCGGCGATGCCCTCGATACGCACAACCAGCTGGTCCTTATGGTGACCGACAATGGTCAGACGGAACTGCCGCTGGCCGTCTGCGTCGGTGATCGGCGCATAAGCGGCAATGCCGTCTGGATCGGCGGTGAAGCTTTTGATCCGCACCTCGCCCTTCAAGCCGCGCGCGCCCGTCACCACGCCGACGCACAGCCGCTCGCCGTCATCGGACGGATGACCGTCGGATGCGGGGGCAGCGGTACGGTGCGGGCGAAGCGAGGCCATGGCGGCTCAGGCTGGGCGCAGGACGATCAGGCCGCCGGCTCGGCGGGGGCCGGCGCGGCGGCGGCTTCGGCGGCTGCCTTGGCGGCGTCTTCGGCGACCTTCAGCCGTTCCTGGGCCTTGGACTTCGGTTTGCTCTGCTGGGTCTGCACGTGGACCTTCGGCATCTCCATGACGCCAAGACCGGCGAGCAGACGCTGCACGCGGTCGCTGGGCAGCGCGCCGACGCTCATCCAATGGCGGGCGCGGTCGGTATCGATCTTCACCCGTTCCGGATTGTCGCGGGTCAGCATCGGATCGTAACTGCCGATGCGCTCGATGAAGCGGCCGTCGCGCGGGCTGCGCGAATCGGCGACGACGACGCGATAATAAGGCCGCTTCTTGGTGCCGCCACGCGACATACGGATTTTCAGGGACATGCGTTTTTCCTTAGTCTGCTGTGAATAGAACCCGTCGGCCGCTCAGCGGCCGGGAAAAGGCGGCATACCCGGCGGCATGCCGCCGCCGAACATTCCGCGTTTTCCCATCTTGCCCATCTTCTTCATCATATCGGCCATCTGCAGATGCTGTTTGAGCAGACGGTTGACGTCCTGCACCGTAGTGCCCGAGCCGGCAGCGATGCGCTTGCGCCGCGAGGCGTTGAGCAACTTGGGATTGCGCCGTTCGCGCAGCGTCATCGATTGGATGATGGCCTGCTGGCGGGCGATCATGCGCGGATCGACGTTGGCTTGGGATAGTTGCTTTTTGACCTTGGAAATGCCGGGGATCATGCCGAGCAGGCCGTCGAGATCGCCCATCTTGCGGATCTGGCCCAACTGCTGGGCCAGGTCTTCCAGGGTGAACTCGCCCTTCATCATCTTGGCGGCGAGCTTGTCGGCGTCTTCCTTCTCGATCGTCTCCTGGGCGCGTTCGACCAGGCCGACGATGTCGCCCATGCCGAGGATGCGCCCGGCGACGCGCCGCGCGTCGAAGGTTTCCAGCCCGTCGAGCTTTTCGCTGGTGCCGAGCAGCTTCAGCGGCTGGCCGGTGACATGGCGCATGGACAGCGCCGCGCCGCCGCGCGCATCGCCGTCGGTGCGGGTCAGGGCGATGCCGGTGATGCCGATCTTTTCGTGGAACTCGCGGGCCAGATTAACAGCGTCCTGGCCGGTCATGGCGTCGGCAACGAGCAACGTTTCGGTCGGCTTGGTGGCATCGCGCACGCCGGCCACTTCGGACATCATCTCCAGATCGATGTGCAGGCGGCCGGCGGTATCGAGGATGACCACGTCGTAGCCTTCGCGCTTGCCGACATCCATGGCGCGCTGCGCGATGGCCAGCGGGCGCTGGCCGAAGATCACCGGCAGCACCGACACTTCGGCCTGCTGGCCCAAGGTGGCCAATTGCTGCTGGGCGGCCGGGCGGTAGATGTCGAGGGAGGCGAGCAGCACCTTCTTGCGCTCGCGCTTCATCAGGCGCATGGCCAGCTTGGCCGAGGTGGTGGTCTTGCCCGAGCCTTGCAGGCCGACCATCAGGATGGCGACCGGCGGCACGCCGTTGAGATTGATCTCCGTATTGGCCGCGCCCAGCATGTCGACCAGACGGTCGTGGACGATTTTGACGACCATCTGGCCGGGGGTGACGCTGCGCAGCACGTCGGCACCGACGGCCTTGGCGCGCACGGAATGGATGAAGCTGCGGACCACGGGCAGCGCCACGTCGGCTTCGAGCAGGGCGACGCGGACTTCGCGCAAGGCGGTATCGACGTCGGCCTCGGACAGGGCGCCGCGCCGCGTCAGCCGCTCGAAGATCTCGCCAAGCCGTCCGGTCAACGAATCGAACATGGAACCCCAACCCTGGAAACGCGCCAAACGAAAACGCGCCAAATGAAAACGCGCCAGTGCGCGAAACTCGCGGACTGGCGTTGCCCCGGGGGACGAAAATGCCGTCGTCTGGGCCGTATGGCGCGGAACCTAGGCACAGGGCGGGGCCGCGTCAAGCAAATCCGCCCTTCCCGGCCGGCGCGCCGGGGCCTATGCAGGGGACATGATCGCCTATGACGATATCGCGGCGGCCTTGGCCGGGCACGGCTTGTTGGCGCGCGGCGGCTTCCATCCGGGGGCGGCGGACGATGTGCCGGGCCGGCCGGCGACCATCGTGCTGGCCGGCAATGCCGGGCCGGCGATGTGGCGGGCCTTCGAGCGCGAGCGGCGCGACGAGGCCGATCCGCTGGATAGCTGGACTCGCCGGGTGCTCGAGGGCATCGCCGCCAAGCTGGGGGCCACGGCGCTGTTCCCCTTCGCCGGGCCGCCGTGGCTGCCGTTCCAGCGCTGGGCGATGCGGGCCGAGGCGGCCTTCGCCTCGCCCATCGGCCTGTTGATCCATCCGGATCACGGTTTGTGGCACGCCTATCGCGGTGCCTTGGCGTTTCGGGAACGGCTGGCCTTGCCGGGGCGCGACGCGCGGGGCCGTCCCTGCGACGACTGCCCGGATAAACCCTGCCTGACGAGCTGCCCGGTGGGCGCCTTCACCGCCCCCAAGGGAGCCGATTCGCATGATTACTTTTGTATACCGGCGTGCGTCGGATACCTAAAGGAGGAAGCCGGAAAAGACTGTTTGAATCAAGGCTGTAAGGCGCGGCGGTCGTGTCCGATAGGAAAATCTTCCTACTACGGCGAAGCCCAGGCCACCCACCATATGACAGCATTTTTCAAGGCCAACTGGGGCTCCGCGACCTAGGATCACGGCATTCCCGCCCGGCGGCTTTGGCGCTAGGCTGACCGGCGCAACAGCGCAGAGGGACCGCCATGACCGCGATCGAGACCGTCACCACAGCGCTCGGACAATTCGCTAGCTCGGCGCTGGGCTACGCCCTGGCCATGGCCCTGGCCGGGACGCTGGCGATGGCCATCCTGCAGGTGATCAAGGAACTGACCCCGTTGCGGCGGCTGTATCAGCAGCGCTGGATCGAGGGCTGGTTCGACGCGCGGGCGGCGAGGCGAATGCCTTCTACGACCTGAGCGCCGAACAGATGGTGGCGCAGATGAACGCCGCCGCCCAGACGGCGCTGGAATATCCCATGCGCTATTTCGAGCTGCTGGCCATCGTCGCCCAGGGCGCCACCGTCGAGGACATCTCGCGGGTCAGCGCCGGGGCGGCCCGCGCGCCGCAAGCCGATCCCGGCTATATGGAGGCGCGCAACCGGGTCGGCAGCCGCATCCAGCGCAACCTGGACGGCCTGCAGATCGCCCTGTCGAGCCGCTGGAAGCTGTGGATGCAGGGCAGCGCCATCGGCCTGACCATTGTTATCATCGAGATCGCCATCGGGGTGCAGGGCGGCGCCGGTGCCGGCGCCTATGCCACCGGCATCCTGGTCGGCATCGCCGGCGGCTATCTGGCGCCGGTGACGCGCGACCTGGTGGCGGCGCTGCAAAGCCTGCGCAAGGGTTGAGCCGGTGGCGACGCTGCGCGGCCCCCGACCGCGCCGTTTTACCCTGTCGGTACGCATCCTGCCGGAGCGCGGCGGGTTGGTGCGCGCGACGGTCAACGACAAGGACGGATTGGAGGCGGACGGCGCGTGGCGTCACCTGTTGATCCTGGTGCATGGATTCAACAACGCGGAATCGGAAGCCACGGCGAAGTACAAGCATTACGTCGAGTCGGTGCTGAGCCTGGAGGCGCGGCCGAGCCAGGTGCTGCCCGACGCCGTCGCCGATTTCCACTGGCCGGGCAACGAAGCCGTCGGCCCGTTTGCCATCGCCGATGTCGCCGGCTATCCGGTCGACGTCGAACGCGCGCTCGACACGGTGGCGCCGCTCGCCACCTATCTGCGCCGATTGATCGCCGCACGGCCGGGGGCGCGGCGTATCTCGCTGGTCGGCCATTCGCTCGGTTGCCGGGTGATCCTCGAAACCATGCGCCGGATTGGCCCGGCCGCAGGGCCGCCCTTCGCCGTGGTCAACCTGATGGCAGCAGCGGCACCGGTGGCCTTGGCCGAGGCGGGACAGGCGCTGGCCACCGCGCCGATGGCGGCTGCGACCCTGCTGAAGGCGCATTCGCGCGCCGACTGGGTGTTGTGGCTGGCCTTTCCTGCCGGCCAGTTCGCCGCCTGGACCTTGGGCTTCGAGGCGGCCGCCTATGGCGAGGCCATCGGGCGCCACGGCAATCCCCCCGGCTTCGGCGATGCGGTGCGGCGCGAGGGAAACGGTCATGGCGATTATTGGACGGATGCGGTGGCGGCGGGCGCCATGCTGACTGCCATGGACGCGACCCTGCGCGACCTGCCGGCGGCGACAGAAATCGGCGGGCGCGACTTGGTGCCGAGCGGCGCGGCCGAAACGCGGAGCCTGCCGTCGCGGTCGTTGCCGAGTTGAGGCTGATCTGCATCGCGTTGGCGGGAGGCGTTTCGCGGCGGCGAGAGACCCACCTCACCCGCTCGCTGCGCTCACACCCTCTCCCCCCGCGCCGGCTTCGCCGGCATTATTTCGATAGCGGCAAAGCCGCTGGCGGGCGGAGAGGGTCTTAAGTAACTCCCTCTCTGCCCCGGCGGCTTCGCAGCAATTATATGACTCCGGCGGAGCCGGAAGGGCGGAGTGGGTGGGGGAGAGGTGGGGGCGGCGGTGCCAGCCAGACCGGCGATTCGAGACGGCGAGACCCACCTCACCCGCTCGCTAAGCTCGCACCCTCTCCCCCCAGCATGTGGGCGGAGAGGGTAAAAAAGGAGCCAGGGCATGAAGGTTGCGATCTGCGGCGGTGGGGTGGTGGGGGCGTGTTTGGCGTTTGAGTTGGGCCGGCGCGGCGCCGAGGTCGCCATCGTCGAAAGCACCGGGGTGGGCCATGCGGCGTCGGGCAAGTCGGGGGGCTTTTTGGCGCTCGACTGGTGCCGGGGTACGCCGCTGGATGCGCTGGCGCGGCGCAGCTTCGCGCGCCACGCGGAACTGGCGGCGGAGCTGGACGGCGGGCCCGGCGGTGCGCGCGATTGGGGCTATCGCCGGATGGACACCTTGGGCGTGGTGTTGAGCGAGCGCCGCGACCTGCGCGCCTATGGCCGCCATCCGTCGCCGGCCTGGTTGGACGAGGCCGCCGCGGTGCATGGGCGGCTGGGCGGGACGGAAACGACGGCGCAGATCGACCCCGGCGGCTTTACCCGGGCGATGGTCGAGGCCGCCGTCGCCAATGGTGCCAAGCTGATCGCAGCGCGGGTGACGGGGGTGAGCCGCAAAGGCGCGCGGGCCAGCGGCGTGACGGCGGTGGGCCGCGACGGCGTGGCACACAGCATCGCCGCCGATGCGGTGGTCATCGCCATGGGGCCGTGGAGCATGCTGGCGCGATCCTGGCTGCCGCTGCCGCCGGTTTACGGCTTGAAGGGGCACAGCTTTGTTTTGCAAAGCATAGACGCGATTCCGGCAGAGGCCTTGTTCGTCGAATACGAGGCAGCGGACGGGGAGACGTTTTCGCCCGAGATCGTACCGCGCGCCGACGGCACCACCTATGTCTGCGGCGTTTCCAGCCAAGCGCCGCTGCCCGAGGACCCGGCGGATGTGACGGCGGATGCCGGCGCGCACGCGCGCTTGCTGGCCATGACGGCGCGCGTCGCGCCCGTGCTGGGGCGGGCCGCCATCGTCAAAACGCAAGCCTGTTTCCGCCCGGTGACCGCCGACGGCTTGCCCTTCATCGGCGCCGTGCCCGGCGTGCCCGGTGCCTTCGTCGCCACCGGCCACAGCGTCTGGGGCATGCTCAACGCCCCGGCGACGGGCGAGGCGCTGGCCGGGCTGATCGTCGGCGGGGACAGCGGCGGGGTGGCGTTGCGGGGGTTTGGGGTGGGGAGGTAGGGGGTGGGGTAGTTGCGAAATGTGGCCGATTGTTAGTCCACTTAATCCATCAGCCGTACATTTTCAGGCCAAAACGCTACACTGCCTTTAATCAGCCTGTCGCCGGCTGCGCGTAGAAGGCCCGCTCTACGTCAACGGCACGCCAATCGTGCAGCGTGCCATCCCAATCCTGCCATTGGCAGCCTGAATGATTGAGGAATGTTGCTTTCTCCGAACACCACGCGCACCACTCTGCATAGATGTCTGGTTTCGAGAGCCTTATCCTGGCTCCGTTCTGCTTTACTCCCAAAGTCCTAATCTTGCTGTCACAACTCCCAGCCAACCGTTCCCCTATTACACGATCATATACCGCGGCTTTGGACGGATTCATGAACATGAGCGCCTTGGAGGCGAAGGACATGCCAAGAAACTTGATCTTCATTGCTTCACGCAGCGCATCGGCGACCCTATCCACCTCCAATAACTCTCTTGTCTTACACAAGTGCCGCAGAATCTCAGTTCGAGCTTGAGGCCGAATTGCCCCGCGCCCATCAAAGAATTGCCGAGCCTTACTTAAGGCACGTTCTACTGTGAACCGGCCATTGAGGCCGGACGCGTAACCCCAAAACACTGTCGACAACAAGCCGAGGAGAATTTCGTCGTCGGCTTCTGCGTTCAGCAGATCCCTGTGATATTCATCAAGTTTGATCGATGTTTGCTGCGATTGTCGGCGGCCTGCGCAAGTGTTCCAGGCATCCTGCAATGGCATGCAAGGGGAAAGGTACAGGTTCCCCCACACCAAGCATGCACCAGAGCCTGTTACTTCAACTAAACGAGCGGGCACGTAGCTATAGGCCTTACGGGCCGCCTTAAAGGCGCTGGATTCTCACGTCAAGTGCAACACCTGATGTTTTCAAGGAATGCCTCGGCGGGAGTTTTGTATCCGAGGCATTTTCTGGGCGTTGAGTTGACGGCCCATGTGATCTCGTCGATATCGCGGGCCGTGTAGTTTGTGATGTCA
>CAMCUA010000025.1 GCA_945878455.1 Asaia bogorensis
AAGGTCTGCAGGGTCTGTTCAAATTTCTCCAGCCGTGCCGCCAGCAGGAGGGATACCGCGCCATCCTCGGCCATCACGCCATCGGTTCGTGGGGACATAGGGGCTAGGCGCAAGCCATCGACCTCGGCGGCCACGGCCCGTACCTCGCCTGCCAATCGCTGTAGGCCCGCCACCAGGTCGTCAATGCGGATGTCGGCGGCCGGCACCGGCATATTGGGCGGTATCTCTTGGCGATGTTCCAGGACGGACAGCCGGTCGGCGATGCCGATCAGGCGCGGATCGGCGAACGGGTCCTGGCGAGCGACGGGCAAGAGATTGGCCAGGTGTGGCGCCCACAGCGGCCAGGAAGCGGCGATGCCGCCGCCCACGACGACGATAGCGATCATGGCACCGGCCAGGGTGACGAGACCGCGCCGTCGGGTTGCGCTGCTAGGTATTGCCACCGCCGCTGTATCGAGGACGGTTTCGGCGCCGACCGGTTCGTTTACCGCTGCCTCGAGGATAGGTGGGTCGGGGGGCGCGATCGTCGTCGACTCATCGGGCCGTTGCTCGCTCGGTGTCTTTGACTTTCTGGCCATGTGGGCTTTCCTGGCGGGCTCAACGGCTGGTGAATTCATCGGTAACGGCCGCCTGGATGGTGGCCAGTAACAAAACCTGGTCGGGGCGTAGGGCGACCAGCGACCGCCGCCACGGCGCGCCACCGGCGGCTTCGGCCACTGCCGGCGATAGGCAGAAGGCATCGATCCGCGCAGCCGAGGCGGTTACACCAGCCTTCGCCATCAACCTTACAAACGTTGTCGCGGTTCGGGGAGAGAAAAAGAGCACGCCGTCGACGGTGCCTGCTGCCAACGCTTGGATCGCAGCCAGCGTTAGGTCGAGTGCCGTCTCGGCGCGATAGAGCACATCGCGGCGACAAACGAAGCCCGCCGCCACAAGCAGTTGCGCTAGGTCGCCGGCAATTCTGGTGCCGGCGATGTGCAGCAGTGCGCCATCAGGCGGTCGCAGATGACCGATGGCGAGGCGCGCTAAGTCATCGACAGTGCCACCGGCGCTTTTGACCCGGGCGAAACCCGCGTCGCGCGCCGCCTGCGCCGTGGCATCGCCGACAGCTAGAACCGGCAGGTTGCGGTCGCGCGTGCGGTTGGCAAAGGCGCGCACGCCATTGGCGCTGGTCATCAGTAAGGCCTGCACGCCAACCAGGTCCGGCGCCGGACCCGGTTCGGCGACGATGCTCAACATCGGCTCGAGCAGACTGTCGAACCCCCGGTCGTGCAAGGCACGGATCAACGGCTCGGCATCCTCGGCCGGCCGGGTGATCATCAGGCAGCGTCGGCGGCTCATCGTCCGCCGTGGGTTGCGGCCAGGAACGGCGCCGGGGCGGTACGGCGCAATTCCTCGCCGGCCTCGCGGCCGAGCCTCGCGGCATCGCTGGAGCAGCCCTGGCGTGAGACGCGCAGTACACGGCTGCCGTCCGGCATCGCGAGCAGGCCGCGCAAGCTCAGCGCGCCATCCCGGCGCAATTCGGCAAGCGCGGCAATCGGCGTCTTGCACGAGCCGTCGAGCACTTCGAGAAAGGCCCGCTCGGCTGTTACGCGCGTCGCCGTGGGGCCGTGGTCGAGCGCGGCCAATACTTCGCGCACGGCGGTGTCGTCAGCCCGGCAGGTGATGCCGATGGCGCCCTGGGCGACCGCCGGCAACATGTCTTCGACGGCCATCGGTGCGGTCACGGCGGCCGCCTGCCCCAAGCGCTTGAGGCCTGCCATGGCCAACAGCGTGGCATCGACCTCACCCTCGGCCAGCTTGCGCAGCCGCGTTTCGACATTGCCGCGCAAGGGCACGACTTTCAGATCGGGACGGCGATGCAGGATCTGCGCCTGTCGGCGCAGCGACGCGGTGCCGACAACGCTGCCGGCCGGTAGGTTGCCAAGATCCTTCGCCTTGGCGGCGATGAAGGCATCGCGCGGGTCTTCCCGTTCGAGCAGCGCGCCGATGACGATGCCCTCGGGCAGCCATGTGGGAACGTCCTTCATGGAATTGACGGCAAGATCGATGCTGCCGGCCAACAAGGCTTCGTCGATTTCCTTGGTGAACAGACCCTTGCCGCCGATCTCGGCCAGGGTGCGGTCCTGTACCACATCGCCGGTGGTGCGGATGACCACCGTCTCCAACGCCCCGGCTGCGGCGAACTCTGGGTAAGCGGCGGCCAGCCGGCGGCGCGTTTCCTCGGTTTGGGCCAAGGCCAACGGACTGCCTCGCGTTCCGATGCGCAAGGGGAAGCGGGCGGCCATTGGTGAAATCCTTCGCTGGTAGCGGTCCTGATTGCCTATTAGTAAAGTCCGGCGCGACCGGAGCAAGGTATGATTGGCACGGGCATGATCGTTCTCGGCATCGAAAGCAGTTGTGATGAGACCGCCGTTGCCGTGGTCGACGAGCGTCGCACCATCCGCGCCAACGTCGTGTTATCGCAACTCGACGAACACAAGCCCTTCGGCGGCATCGTACCGGAAATTGCCGCGCGCGCCCACCTCGAACACCTCGATGGCCTGATCGTCCGTGCCTTGGCTGATGCCCGAATCGATCTTGCCGATCTTTCCGCCATCGCCGCCACGGGCGGCCCCGGCCTGATCGGCGGCGTCATGGTCGGCGTTACCATGGCCAAGGCTATCGCGTTGGCGCGCGATCTGCCATTTGTCGCCGTCAATCATCTGGAAGGCCATGCGCTGACGGCGCGGCTGACCCATGGCATCGACTTTCCCTATCTGTTGCTGCTGGTCTCCGGCGGCCATTGCCAACTGCTCATCGTCGAAGGTGTTAGACGTTACGTCAGGCTGGGTACCACCGTCGACGATGCTGCCGGCGAGGCCTTCGACAAGACTGCCAAGTTGCTCGGCCTCGGTTTCCCGGGCGGGCCGGCGGTCGCCCAAGCGGCCATCGGCGGCGATGCCAAACGCTTTCGTCTGCCACGCCCGATGAAGGGCCGCGACGGTTGCCACTTCTCCTTTTCGGGCTTGAAGACGGCGGTGCGCCACGCGGTGGAAAAGCTGCCCGGCGGGCGGCCGACCGCGACGGACATCGCCGATCTCGCCGCTGCCTTCCAGCAGGCCGTCGCCGACAGTCTGATCGACCGCACCGGCAATGCCATCGCCCTGTTTCGGGACCGCCATCCCGCGGCGGACTGTCTGGTGGTGGCCGGCGGGGTGGCCGCCAACAGCCTGCTGCGTGGCTGTCTTGATTCCCTGGCCCAGGCCCACGGCATGCGCCTGGTAGCGCCGCCCCCGGCCCTGTGCACCGACAATGGCGCCATGATCGCCTGGGCGGGCTTGGAACGTCTGCGCCTCGGCCTGACCGATGGGCTCGACTTCATGGCGCGGCCGCGCTGGCCGCTCGACCCCGACGCGCCGCCCGTTGCTTTCGCTGGCGTCAAGGCATAAGGACGGGGCATAAGGACGGCATGCAACGGATCGGCATTATCGGCGCGGGTGCCTGGGGTACGGCATTGGCCCTGGCGGCGCGGCGGGCCGGCCGCGAGGCCCTGCTTTGGGCTTTCGAGCCCGAGGTTGTCTTGGCTATCAACGAACAACACGCCAATCCGGTCTATCTGCCCGGTATCACCCTCGATCCGGCGATCCGTGCTACTGCCGATCTCGCTGAAGCGGCGAGCGCCGACGCGATATTGCTCTGCGCACCGGCACAGCACCTGCGCGGGCTCTGTCGGCGTCTGGCTTCATCATGGTCGGCGGGCACACCGGCGGTGATCTGCGCCAAGGGCATCGAGGCGAAGACCGGCGCCTTGATGAGCGAGGTCGTCGCTGAAGCGCTCCCCGGCGCCGTGCCGGCCGTGCTCTCCGGCCCGACCTTCGCCAGCGAGGTGGCCCGCGATCTGCCTACCGCCGTCACCCTGGCCACCGCCGATGCGGCCTTGGCCGATCGGCTTGCCGAGGCCCTGGGAAACGCGCGCCTGCGCATCTACACCGGCACCGACCTGATCGGTGCTGAAATCGGCGGCGCGGTGAAAAACGTCTTGGCCATTGCTTGCGGCATCGTTGAAGGGCGCGGTTTGGGCGACAATGCGCGCGCCGCATTGATCACCCGTGGGCTTGCGGAAATTGTCCGCCTCGGCCTGGCCAAGGGCGCACGCGCCGAAACCTTGATGGGTTTGGCCGGTATCGGCGACTTGACGCTGACCTGCAACGCCCTGCAATCGCGTAACTTTTCGCTGGGCGTCGCCCTCGGTCGGGGCGAAAGTCTGGCCGGAATTCTCGGCCATCGCCGATCCGTAGCCGAAGGCGTGTTCACAGCGTCCTCGGTGGTTGCGCTGGCGGCACGCTTGGCCGTCGACATGCCTATCTGCGCCGCCGTCGATGCCATTCTGAATCGTGGCATGGCCCTGGACGATGCCATCAACGGTCTGCTATCCCGGCCCGTCGCGGCGGAGTGGCAGCGTTAGGAAGCGCGCCCTGTATGGGGAGGGGACGGCAATGGCCCATTGGCTGGTGAAGACAGAACCGAGTTCCTGGTCGTGGGACGATCAGGTGACGAAAGGCGTCGAACACTGGAACGGCGTGCGCAATTACCAGGCCGACAACAACATGAAAGCCATGAAGAATGGCGATAGGGTCTTCTTCTATCATTCGGTCGATGAAAAGCGGATCGTCGGTGTCGTCGAGGTGGCGCGCGAACACTATCCGGATCCCAGCGACGACAGCGGCCGCTTCGGCATGGTCGACTTCAAGACGGTGAAGCCGTTGAAGACACCGGTGACCTTGGAGCAGATCAAGATGGACGAACGCCTGCAGCATCTGGCCCTGGTGCGCCAGTCGCGATTGTCGGTGATGCCCATCGACGACGAATCGTGGCGTATCCTGTGTGCGCTCGGGGGTATTTCGGCATGAGCCGCATTCCGCTTTGCGCCTTGGGCGATATTGCCGACGGCGGTTCGGCGGGATTCCAGGTGAACGAGGACGATGTCACCCACGACCTGATCGCCGTGCGGAAAGGCGGCGCGGTTTATGTCTATCGCAATTCCTGCCCGCACCAGGGCGACATGTTGGATTATCCGCCGGGTCAATGCATGGACGACAGCAAGACCCACATCCTCTGCGCCGTCCATATGGCGCTGTTTCGCATCGAGGATGGGGTTTGCGTCGACGGCCCGTGCTTCGGCGACCGCCTGCCGGCTATCGCCGCGACGGTCGACGACGATGCTGTTTTCATCGAGCTGTAGGCCGTACTTTTGCGCGGAGAACCGAGGTGAGCCGGATCCGCTTATGTGCCTTGGCGCAACTACCCGATGGCGATTCGGCCGGCTTCCAGGTTTCTGACCGGGGCATTGGCTACGACCTGATCGTCGTGCGGCGCGGTACCTCGGCCTTCGTCTACCGCAACAGTTGTCCGCATATCGGCGCCCCGCTCGACTTCGCGCCTGGCCGCTTTCTCAGCTTGGATAAATCCCACATCCTGTGTTCCACCCATGGCGCGCTGTTTTGTATCGAGGACGGTTTCTGTGTTTCCGGCCCCTGCCTGGGCGATAAACTGGAACCGGTGGCGGCAACCGTCGAAGATGAAGCCGTCTTCATCGACGTCTAGCAGTACCTCCCTTGCCGCGGTCTCCGCAAAGCGATGTCGCCGTGGCCGAAACGCCAGCCTTGCATAAACGATCGATGCGGATCGCCCCAGGCAATCGACCACAGCCTCGTCTAGTAGTTCACTATATATATTCTATATAAAGTTGCTACACGCCATCCCGTCCCGACGTCGCCACGGCACCGAAAGCATGCCCCGTCATGAGCGCCATCAAACCGCTGTATCTGGCGCTGAGTGCCCTGTTCTTGCAGCAGTCGTTCGTGATGATGGCGAAACTCACCGTGCCGATCGTCGCCGCAGTGGCCTTTCCGGCACTCGGTGTGGATGCCCATCAGGTCGGCATCTTCACCGGCTTTTATTCCTGCTGCCAGGTGTTCATGGTGGTGTTCAGTGGCAACCTGCTGCGCCGTTATGGGGGCCTGCGTGTCAGTCAGGTTGGCTTGTTCAGTATCTTGATTGGCATGTTGGCCACGACCAGCGGTTCGATCTGGACCTTCGCTCTGACGGCCATATTCGTTTCCTTCGGGGTGTCGGTCGCCACGCCTGCGAGTGCGCAAATCCTGGTGCGTTACGCACCGCCCAAATACGCACCGCTGATCTTCTCGGTGAAACAGACGGCGGTTCCCATCGGCCAGATCGCGGCCGGTCTGTTGGTACCGTTTTTGGTCGTGGTCTATGGTTGGCAGGGGGCTTTCATCGGGGTCGGACTGTTGTGCTTCAGCTTCGCTTTCCTGCTCCAACCGGTGCGCCAGGAACTCGACCAGGATCGTGATCCCAACCATCCTTTGTCGGTACGCAGCATCAAGGACGATCTGTTATTTGTGCTGCGCGATAAGGACGTACGCCGGTTGGTGCTGACCCAGGGCGCCTTCACAGGGGTCTGGTCAATCTATACCACCTATTTCGTGGTGTTTTTCATGGAGCGGTTGAATTTCTCGCTGACCGCCGCGGGCGCCATGTTCGCCACCGCAACCCTGATGGGCCTGCCATCGCGGCTGATCTGGGGTTATGCTGCCGGCCGATGGATGAGCTCTAACGCCGTGCTGGCGATGCTCGGGTTCTTCACCGCCATTACCGTGGTGCTCACCGGCTTCAACACCGCCGACTGGCCGACCTGGGCGCTGCTGACGGTCGCCGTCGGTTTCAACGCGGCTGCAACCGGTTGGCAGGGCATTGCCCTTTCGGAAATCGCCCGCCGGGCGCCGGCCGGCAGGGTCGGCGCGATCACTGCCAGCGTCATCGGGCTGAGCTGCATCGGTCAGGTCATCCTGCCGCCGCTGTTCGCCGTTGTGTTGCTATTGACCGACAGCTACCTGCTGGGCTTTTCGATGGCCGCCATTCCGCCGGCGGTCATCGGAATCGTGCTGCTGCTGGCCGACCGCCGCGCCGCCGCGCAGCCGGTGGAATAAGCGCAGGTCGCGTCGCCACGCCACACTCGGTCCAGTATTGTCCGCTTGTTCCCGCTGCCCACCGCCCTTGTCACCGTCCGGCCATCTGGGATAATCCGCCGGTCCGCCGCGCGGATTGCAGCGAAAGTCGGCCGCATCAACGGCCAGGTCGATAGGGAGAGTCAGGGCGCCATGAGCGAACAGCACATCTTTCCGGTTGCCGATGCCCTCGCACAATCGGCTTGGTGCGACAACGCCACCTATCTGGCGATGTACAAGCGCTCCGTCGAAGATCCGGAAGGCTTCTGGGCCGAACATGGCAAGCGCATCGACTGGATCAAGCCCTACAGCAAGATCAAGGCCACAGATTTCAAGGCGCCCGTCTCCATCAAGTGGCTCTACGACGGCACCTTGAATGCCTCGGCCAATTGCCTGGACCGCCATCTTGCCAAGCGCGGCGACCAGACTGCGATCCTATGGGAAGGCGACGACCCCAAGGACAGCAAGGCGATCACCTATCGCCAGCTCCACGCGGCCGTTTGTCGCCTTGCCAACGCGCTAAAGGGTCTCGGTTTCGGCAAGGGCGATATCGTCACCATCTACATGCCGATGATTCCCGAGGCGGCGGTCGCCATGCTCGCCTGCGCCCGCATCGGTGCCGTTCACTCGGTGGTGTTCGGCGGCTTTTCGCCGGAAGCGCTGGCCGGGCGTATTCAAGACGGCAAGTCGGTCTGCGTCATCACCGCCGACGAAGGCGTGCGCGGGGGGCGCAAGATTCCGCTCAAGGCGAATACGGATGCCGCCGTCGTGAAATGTCCGAGCGTGCGCAAGGTGGTGGTGGTGAAGCACACCGGCGGGGCCATCGGCTGGAAGGACGGGCTCGACGTCTGGTACCACGAGGCGACCGAGGCCGCCTCGCCCGTCTGTCCGCCCGAGGAGATGAGTGCCGAGGATCCCCTGTTCATCCTCTATACCTCGGGATCGACCGGCAAGCCGAAGGGGGTATTGCATACGACGGGCGGCTATATGGTCTACGCCTCAATGACCCACCAGTATGTCTTCGACTACCACGACGGCGAGATTTACTGGTGCACCGCCGATGTCGGCTGGGTCACGGGCCATAGCTATATTCTCTATGGCCCGCTGGCCAATGGGGCGATCACGCTGATGTTCGAAGGCGTGCCCAACTATCCCGACTCGTCGCGCTTCTGGCAGGTCTGCGACAAGCACAAGGTGAACATCTTCTACACCGCGCCGACAGCGATCCGCGCCCTGATGCGCGAGGGCGACGGGCCGGTGAAGAAAACCAGCCGCAAGTCGCTGCGCATCCTCGGTTCGGTAGGCGAGCCGATCAATCCCGAAGCCTGGATGTGGTATCGCAACGTGGTCGGCGACGGCCGCTGCCCGATCGTCGACA
Organism: Asaia bogorensis; assembly: GCA_945878455.1. GTDB lineage: Bacteria > Pseudomonadota > Alphaproteobacteria > Rhodospirillales > CAMCUA01 > CAMCUA01. The sequence continues at coordinate 8,389 of CAMCUA010000025.1, forward strand.
CTTGGTGGCAGACGGAAACCGGCGGCATCCTGATCACGCCCTTGCCCGGTGCCACGATGCTCAAGCCCGGCTCGGCGACGCGGCCGTTCTTCGGCATCAAGCCGGCCATAGTCGATGCCGAGGGCAAGGAAGTGGCCGGTGCCTGTTCAGGCAATCTCTGCCTGACCGATTCCTGGCCCGGCCAGATGCGTACCGTATTCGGCGACCACCAGCGCTTCGTCGAAACCTATTTCTCCACCTATCCCGGCAAGTACTTCACCGGCGACGGCTGCCGGCGCGACGAGGACGGTTACTATTGGATCACCGGCCGGGTCGACGACGTGCTCAATGTCTCGGGCCACCGCATGGGCACGGCCGAGGTCGAAAGTGCCCTGGTCGCTCATCCCAAGGTGGCCGAGGCCGCCGTCGTCGGCTATCCCCACGACATCAAGGGCCAGGGCATTTACGCTTATGTCACCCTGAATGCCGACGAGCGCCAAACGGAGGAACTGCGCAAGGAACTGGTGCAGTGGGTACGCAAGGAAATCGGCCCCATTGCCCAACCCGACCTGATCCAATGGGCGCCGGGCTTGCCGAAGACCCGATCGGGCAAAATCATGCGCCGCATCCTGCGAAAAATTGCTGAAAACGACTTTTCCAACCTGGGCGATACCTCGACGCTGGCCGATCCCGGTGTCGTTTCCGATCTGGTCGACAATCGGATGAATCGCTAGGGCCGCGGTGTCGCATTGCCGGATGGGGCTTGAAGTTGCCGCCGCGGCGACGCACCTAATCGGTTGCGCGGGCCGTATGGCACGGTCTCTGGCGAAGGATGGAAGGAGCGGTTCTGGTGCAAGGCTATCTGCGAACGACGATCCTATTGGCCGGATTGACGGCGCTGTTCGTCGCCGTCGGCTTCATGATCGGTGGCGGACAAGGCATGCTGCTGGCCTTCGGTCTGGCGGTCGCCATGAATGTCTTCGCCTATTGGAATTCCGACAAGATGGTGCTGCGCATGTACGGCGCGCAGCCAGTGGATGAGCGCAGCGCGCCGGAACTGCATCGCATCGTCGCCGATCTGGCCCGCCGTGCTGGGCTGCCGATGCCGCGGGTCTATATCATCGACAATCCGCAACCAAACGCCTTCGCCACCGGGCGCAATCCGGAAAACGCTGCCGTTGCCGCCACCACCGGTCTCTTGCAGGCGCTGAGCGGCGAGGAGGTCGCCGGGGTCATGGCCCATGAACTGGCGCATGTGAAAAATCGCGATACCCTGATCATGACCATCACCGCGACGCTTGCCGGCGCGCTCGGCATGCTCGCCAACTTCGCCATGTTTTTTGGCCACGGCAACGACCGCAACAATAATCGAATGGGTGTCATCGGTACCGTCGTCCTGGCCATCCTGGCGCCGCTCGCGGCGATGCTGGTGCAGATGGCGATCTCGCGTTCGCGCGAATACGAGGCGGATCGCGAGGGCGCCGAGATTTGTGGTCAGCCCCTGTGGCTGGCCTCGGCCTTGGCCAAGCTCGACGCCAGCGCCCGGCAGGTCGACAACCTGGCGGCAGAGGCCAATCCGGCGACGGCGCATTTGTTCATCGTCAATCCGCTGCACGCCCATGCGGTCGACGGTTTGTTCTCGACCCATCCCAATATGGAAAACCGCATCCGCCGGCTGCGCGAAATGGCAACTGTTCCCCAGTCCGTTTCCTCCCCCGGGCGGGGTGGAAGAATACCCAACGCCGGCCCGGCCCGTCGCGCCCGCGGTCCCTGGGGCTGAATCCAGACGATCGGTTTTTATTCCTATTTTTAGGTCCGGCTGCTAGGGTGCGGCTGCATGGCAAAGTACGACCTCGTCGTCATCGGCAGCGGCCCGGCTGGCCGGCGCGGCGCCATCCAGGCCGCCAAGCTCGGCCAATCCGTCTTGGTCGTCGAAAAGGGCCGGCGGGTCGGCGGCGTATCCGTACATACTGGCACCATCCCCTCGAAGACGTTGCGCGAAACCGTACTCAACCTCACGGGCTGGCGCGAGCGCGGCTTCTACGGGCGCGCCTACCGGGTCAAAAAGGACCTGGAAGCCAAGGACTTGCTGCTGCGCCTGCACAAGACCCTGGATCATGAAGTGGACGTGCTGGAACATCAGTTCGCCCGCAACGGCGTGCACAGCATGATGGGCGAAGCCCGCTTCCTCGATCCCCACCGGATCGAAGTTCGCGTCTCTCCCGACGAGACGAAGATCGTCGAAGCCGATCGCTTTCTCATCGCCGTCGGCTCGCGTCCGTATCGTCCCAGCCATGTACCGTTCGACGGTGCCAGTGTTTTCGACAGCGACGAGATCGTCGACTTGCCGCGTCTGCCGCGCAGCTTGACGGTCGTCGGCGCTGGTGTCATCGGGGTCGAATATGCCACTATTTTCAGCGCCCTGGACGTCGCGGTCAGCCTAATTGAATCGCGCCCCACCATCCTCGACTTCGTCGATCGGGAACTGATTGCCGATTTCACGCATCAATTGCGCGACCGCGGTATCGCCCTGCGCCTGGGCGTCAAGGTCGACCACATTGAATTCAGCAATGGCTGGCCGGTTGTTGTGCTCGAAGACGGGCGGCAGGTGCGTTCGGAAATGTTGGTTTACGCCGCCGGCCGTGAGGGCGAAACCTCGGCGCTCAACCTCGAAGCCTGCGGCCTCGCGGCGGACAACCGCGGCCGGCTGTCGGTGGACCCGAAGACCTTTCAGACACTTGTTCCCCATATCTATGCCGCTGGCGACGTCATCGGCTTCCCGAGCCTCGCCTCAACCTCTATGGAGCAAGGCCGCATCGCCGTTTGCCATGCCTTCAACACGCCGGCCCCACCGGCCCCGGATTTCTATCCCTACGGCATCTATGCCGTGCCGGAAATTTCCACTGTCGGCATGACCGAAGAAGAAGTCCGCCAGCGCAACATTCCCTATGAGTGCGGCATCGCCCGTTTCCGCGAAACCTCGCGCGGGCACATCATGGGCATCGAGCACGGATTGATGAAGATGCTTTTTTCCCTCAAGACCCGCCAACTGCTGGGGGTTCACATCGTCGGCGAGGGTGCCACCGAACTGATCCATATCGGTCAGGCGGTGCTGAACCTGAAAGGCACCCTCGAGTATTTCATCGAAAACACCTTCAACTATCCAACCCTGGCGGAAGCTTACAAGATCGCCGCTCTCGATGCCTGGAACCGCATGCCGCGCGCGTGAAGCTGTATCGATCCTAAAACCGGAAATAGATGAAGTCGCCGGTACGGTCGAAGAAGAGCAAGGCCACAGCCAACATTAAGGCGCAACCAGCCGTGCGATACAACACCGTCAGGCGGCCCCCTCCGATACCCTCGACCCAGCGCTCATAAGGGAAAGCGAAGCAGGCCAGGGCAGCGATGGCAAGCATTGCCCACATGCCGACGTCAGGGTCGGCGTGACGGATATCGCTTACACCGACCAAGCTGGATAGGAACTGGCGCAATTCGGCGAAGTCGAACAAGAAAAGGGTCCAGCCCAGTGACACCAAGACGAATGTCAAAGCCTGCTGGGCCAAGACGGGCAGTACATTCCAGGCAGCCGAAAATCGATGGTAGGAGACCACGAGCATGCCGTGGAACAACCCCCACACCAGGAAGGTCCAACCGGCACCATGCCATAGGCCGCAAATGGCGAAGACGATCAGGATATTGCGCACATAGTGGCGATTTCCTGAAAGAGGGATGTAGAGGTAGTCGCGAATCCAGAAGGACAGAGTCATATGCCAACGTCGCCAGAATTCGCGAGGATTTCTGGCCTCGTATGGACGGCCGAAATTTTGTGGCAAGCGAATACCAAACAGCAACCCAAGACCTATAGCGATAAGCGAGTATCCGAAGAAATCGAAGTAGAGCTGCAAGCTGTAGGCCAACACGACATATATGCTGGCCAATACAGTTAGACCGCCTGGATCTCCGATGTAGATGGCCTGATGGGCATCAAGTGTGTCAGCCAGAAGAACTTTGGCTGCCATGCCGATACAGGCATACGAGATGCCACGGGCTGCGTCCGCCGGTATCAATCGGAATTGGACCAGCCGTTCCAGATATCCCCCCATCTGATGATATCGAACAATCGGTCCGGCCACCAACTGTGGGAAAAACATGATGTAAAGGGCGAAGCGGCCGAAGGGCGGGGATTCCAATATGTGACCGCGGTAGCGATCGACTGCAAAGGACAGCAAGTGGAAGGTGTAAAAGGAGATTCCGGCCGGCAGGAGAACATCTGCAAAGAAGCTCGATGTCTCCGACGAACTTGTAGTGATCGCTGCGAAGGGGGACAGAAGGAATCCCAAATATTTGAAATAAATGAGAGCTAGCAACGGCGGCATGACGGCAGCGATCAGTCTCTTGCTGTCACCTGCTGCACCCGGCAATCCGGACAAGAGATAGACCCACGCTATGGCGGCAAGCAGTACGATCGCGTGTTGAAGGCCCGCCAAGCTGTAAAAAAGGAACGATGCCGCAATGAGTATGGGGAGCCGCAGGCTCTTTGCGCCGGGGCAATAGAATGCTGCCAATGCCAGGGGCAGGAAAACAAAAATAAAGGAAAGCTGATTAAAGATCATTGATGCAGATTTCGGCCCCGTTCCCTGAGGCTGATTCGGAAATCAACGTTCGGATATGGGCGCCCAGAGGTTCGGCGGGTGGATGCGTAGAGTCACGCCAACCGGTGCTGGGGGCGAATACGCCCGGATCAGGGCGGCAAATAAGGCCCAACTGCTGACATTCTTCCAGGAAAACTGTGCGATGGAATGTCGCATATGGGCTGGAATGGCGGGCAAACTGATGGGCGCTGGCCGGAGCAACAGGCGATTCGTATACGATTACCCGCCGCCCCACTGCTTGCTGACTGGCCAAGCGACGCAGATCGTGGCGCAGATATCCAGCAATAATCTGCTCCGGTGCAGACGGTAGAGGAACGTCGGCGCTTACATCCCTACCGGCAACTTCGTATGAAAGACTGCCGTCGACGCGATAGTGCCGCCTGCGCTGGCCTTTGGTATCAATTTCACGATTTGTCGGCTCCAATCCATGCAGCCACAGATCGACGCCCGCAAGGAAGAAACGCCGTTCAAACAGATAGTGAACCAACTCACCCTCGATGTGCAGGTGACGCCACCCCATTCTCAGCCAATCCATCCGCGAAACATCTTGCCGCTTCCAGCCACGGGCAAGATCGATCCAGGCAAAACGCCACCGCTCAATTGCCGATGGCCATGTAGGGTTTCCGAAGTATTGGCTCTCGAAATTGTCGATGCCAACGATGGCGATGCGCGGCATCTTGCCAATGGAAGTAAGGTGTTCAATCAGCGCGATGCTTGCGCGAATGGATTCACCGCTTAACGCAAAATTGAAAAACCGGCAGACGGGATAGCCGACATCACGCGCGGAGACCGCGAGTATGCGGCTGTTGCCAAACAAGCCGATGTCCATGGAGGGCATTGATATCGCGTGACGGATCTTGAATGCGGCTACAGTGGATGTCGGAACCGTCGTCAGGTCGATCGAGATTTCATCGGTAGTGCTGGCGAATGGATCGCCCAGCGGTACATAACTGGAAAAGTATCCGATGATTCCGATGATCAGTCCCACCAGAATCAAAAAAAAGCGTGGGCGGATCATGCAAAATCCATCTAGAGCCAGCGCTCGGAGGGGCGCCGATGTGCTGGTGAATTTAAAAATCCAGATCGATAAAATTAAAAATCGATACAGCGGCCCTTGCGTTCCCAATCGCCATAGCGAGTCGGCTCCGGTCCTTTGGGGCCGCCTGTTTCGAGAGATGGCTTGGCGGTGGGTGTAGCCGTCCCGGCTGCCTCGACATTTGCAGTCCCGGCCGGTCCCGCCTTTGGGGCGTTTGGGGCAGAAGGGCTGGGAGCTATGGGATCGGTCATGGCGGTTGGCGATTCCTCGCTGGCATGCAGGAAGGCAGTATCGGCGCGACGCCTATGGTAGAAAGTCCTGTCGATAAAATCCACCACTGCCTGAGGTTGCCGCAGGGGCCCGATGACGGACGCAAATGCTGCGGCAGCGACTGCCGCCAACACGCTACAATCGCGACACGCGACGCTCGATCTGCTCGCCGCCGTTATCGACGAGGGTCAACCCCTTAGCGCCGCCCTGGAGGGGCAGAAAGGTCTGGCCGGCCTCGCCGAGCGGGATCGTGCCTTTGCCCGGCATTTGGCGACCACGACATTGCGCCGTCTCGGCCAGATCGATGCGACGATTGCCGCCTGTGTGGAGCGCCCGCCGCGCGGTCGGGCGCGCGGTGTGCTGCCGCTTCTGCGGCTTGGGGTCTGCCAAATTCTTTTCCTGCGCACACCGGCGCATGCCGCCGTCGATACCACGGTCCGCCTAGCTCGGGAGCGGGGTCTCGACGCCTATATCGCGCTGGTCAACGCCGTGCTCAGGCGGGTCGATCGCGAGGGTCCGGTGCTCTTGGCCGCCCAGGATGCGGCGCGGTTGAACACGCCGGACTGGCTTTGGGATTCGTGGTGTCGTGCTTATGGCGAGGCGGTGTGCCGGCAGGTGACGGAAGCGCATCTTGCCGAACCGCCCCTGGACCTGAGCGTCAAATCGGAGCCCGAGCAATGGGCGGCGCGCCTTGGTGGGTGTGTATTGCCAACCGGCACCGTCCGCCTGGCCGGCCACGGCGCGGTCACCGCGCTTCCCGGCTTCGCTGCCGGCGCTTGGTGGGTACAGGACGCTGCTGCGGCCCTGCCTGTGCGACTCCTCGGAGCGGTCGACGGTCGCGCCGTGATCGATCTCTGCGCCGCGCCAGGTGGCAAGACAGCACAGCTGGTAGTGGCGGGCGCCCGAGTTACGGCGGTCGAACGCGACGCCTTGCGCCTGTCTCGGCTGGCGGACAATCTGAAGCGGCTGGCGCTGTCGGCGCAGCTCGTTGCCGCTGATGTGGAATCCTGGCGGCCGGCGGCAGGGGCCGATGCGGTCTTGCTCGACGCGCCGTGCACGGCTACCGGGACCATTCGCCGTCATCCGGATATTTTATGGGCGCGGCGGTCCGGCGATGTCGGACGCTTGGTGCCGATGCAAGATAGGCTGTTGCGTGCCGCGGCGGAGATGGTGGCCCCTGGAGGCGTTCTGGCTTACGCCGTCTGTTCATTGCAGCCGGAGGAAGGTCCCGAACGCATTGCCGCGTTCCTGGCCTCTGGCGTTCCCTATCGTCGCGAGCCCATCGGGGTAGACGAAGTCGGTGGCCTCAGCTCGCTGATCGATGCCGCCGGCGACTTGCGGAGTTTGCCCAGCCATCTGGCTGCGGAAGGTGGGATAGATGGCTTCTACGCCTGCCGTCTGCGGCGCTGCGATGCTTGATGAGATGCCAAGACCTAACCGTCTGAACCGTCGCGACCGGCGGCGATGATCAGGAAGGCCGTGGCGAGAAAAACGGAAGCCAGCCACCAGCTTTGCCAAGCGCTGTAGCTAAGCGCGAATTCGACAAAACCGGTAACGATCAGTCCGGCGGCTGTGGCTCTGACCCGTGGCGTCATCGGCTGAGCGGTGGCCCGCAGGACCAGACCGGCAACCAAGGACGCTGCCAGCGCGGCGCCGATGAGGCCAAGCTCCAGCCAGATTTGCAGGGCGACGTTGTGCGGGTGGAGTGGCAGCCTTTCGCCAAAGGTCTTGTCGCGGAGGGTGTCGATGATGCGTTCCTTGCCACCCGGCATGCTGCGCGATGCATTCATGCCCCACCCCAGAAGCGGCCGTTCGGCAATGCGCTCGGCAGCGAAGGCCCAGATGTAAAAGCGCGGCAGATCGTAGGTGGGAACGACGCTGTCCATCGCGCTCAATCGTTCCGGGTTCAGGATGGTTTGCGGAATTGAGGGCGCGACGAGAATGCCGATGGCCAGAAATGCGGCCAACAAACGCCTGCCCCAAATGGCGTATCGCCATACCACAAATGCCGCAGAGGCGCCCATCAGCACGGCCACGATGCCCGTGCTATAGCCAATCGCCAGGGCCAACAGGACAATGGTCACGGGCAGTAAGGCCAGGATCGCCGGCGACAATCGACGTCCATTCAACAATACGGGCCATACCATCAGCGACAGCAGGCCGATCGCGGCGTTGAACCAATAGGCTCCAAAGACATCCAACTGGAACGCAAACGTCGTGGCATCGAATTGAGGTTGAACAATCCTTGCCGACAGGGGGGCGCCGGTCAGCATCTCGCCTGCCAGGATGGCGATCGCCAGAATGCAGCCGATAGCCAATGCCTTGCCCGCCAAGCGCGCGTCGGCAGGGCTCAGATTCCGAGCGATGGCGATCAGCAGCATGCCGACCATCAGATTTCCTGCCAACTTAGCGGTGCCGCTCAGCGCTTCCCCGGTATCGATGGCCCACACCGCCGAGAGTGCCGACCAGACCAGCAGCCCGGCCAACATCCCTGCCAGGAAGCGATCCGGCAGGGCGAAGCGCCCTTTCTGTCGCCACAGCAGGATGGCGCCAGCGACGGCGCCTGCTATGGCGATGAGGGTCGGCGCGCGCGACACGAACAGCATCAGCGGGCCGACCAGACTGCCGATTACGGCAAAGAGGACGCCGAGGCCGCTGTGGTGCCCAACCGCCATTGTTCGAGGTGCGTTCATCCGACCTGCATCCGTTGTGCCGCGTGATTGGCACGGTGGTTCTTTAGCCCGCTTTGGAGTCCCCACCGAGCACCGCCGCCGATCCCGACATTCGCGGTCGGGGGAGACCGATGGCCGTCGCCCATCGGTGGCTGGCTGCGATAAAGGGAGCTTCGATGGTGCGATAGGTCACCGCCGACGCGAGAACCGTCACCGACAGGATCGCCAGCATGGCAAGGTGTGGACTTTGGTCGGTTGCGAAGCCGATACCATCCAGACCGGCGATGACCATGGCGCCGACGACTCCATGCAACAGGTAGATCGAGTAGCTGATGCGCCCGAGATAGGCCAGCAGCCGGCTGCGAATGCGCCAGAAATAATGGACAGCAAGGAAGGCCGCGATGGCGACCGCATAGGCATTGAAGTGGCGGTACCAGGTTTTCTGGTGAATCGTTTCATCTGCAAACATCAGCCATGATAAGCTCAAGATGATCGGCAGATAGACCGCTGCCGCGATGGCAACGACAACTCCACGTCGTGCCGTACCGCGTTCGTCGAGTTCGCGCAGCAGGGCACCGGCAAACATCAGGGACAAGAAGAGCGGCCACTCAAAGGGAATGTCAATGCTGAAATAGGTGCGGCCGACGGCCGATACGACGGCCAAACCGAGGAACAGTGCGCTAACGGCGGCGAGACCGGCCGGACGTTGCAGGACGCCAAGCAGGAATAGTCCGGTGCAGAGGGCATAAAACACGACTTCCACTGTCATCGTCCAGGCAACGCTGACGACAGTGAGTGGTGGCCACGCGGGCACTTGGATCATGACGAGGTTGCGCCATACATCCTCGAAACCATAGGTGCCGGTCCACAGCAGATAAATGCCCAAGGCCGCCCAATACATTGGATACAGACGAAACAGCCGACGAATGGCAAAGCGGGCGACATGATGGCTGGGAGCCGAGCGGACGCTGCGCGCGACCACATAGCCGCTAATGACAAAGAAAAGCAGTACGGCGGCACGGCCCAGATCGATCCATTCGACGACCGCGCGTTTAATAAGGACGTCAAGTAGCGATACATCTTCGCTGCCGCCAACCAAGACACCGAAGAAATGGAAATAGGCCACCGCCAGTGCGGCCAATCCGCGCAGGGCGTCGATGTGGGAAAAACGCCCCTGCCCGCCGCTGGTAGGGAGCATGGAAGCGATGTTCGGCGCTGAGGAAGTGTGGCTTTCGCTCACGAATCCGATCCGTTCGGCGGTGGGCGATGCGAGGGTTGCCTTGCTTGCCCGTCCATCGTGAACCTGCTACCAGGATTGACCGTTAACCTCCAGACGGAATCCCAGCTTGCCGAAACTGTGCTGGCTGTGAGCCGTCGATGTCCGGACAATGCCCGCCGTCGATTCCGCCGCTCCTCGCGTTTCCCGGGACCGAATCGCACCGACCGTGCGGGCGCGCCTGCTGCCGCTCATTTATGCCAATCCGCTTTACAGCCTAGCGCTCGGCAGCCGATTCTCGACCGAACTGCGTGCCACGCCGGCCGATCCTTGGCCCGGCGATCGCGACGCGGGCGTCGCGGTCGTCGAGGGCGACCTGATGGTGGCCGGCGAGCGGGTTCGCTTGCCGATCGATCCCTGGCGTCAACCGCCACCGGGAGCCGTCGCACGCGCTGAACTGCATGGCTTCGCTTGGTTGCGCGACTTGCGTGCCCTTGGTTCCGAAACTGCGCGCCGGCGGGCTGTCGGCCTGACCGACGGTTGGGTTCAAACCTTCGAGGGATGGTCCAAGTTGGCCTGGCGGCCGGATGTCATCGGCAATCGGTTGTCCTCGTGGTTTGCCAATTTCGGTTTTCTGCGCGCCGCTGCCGAACCGGACATTGCCACCCGTCTGCTGCGTTCGGCGGCGCGTCAGGCGCGTCATCTCGTCCGTGCCATCGATGACGAGCCGGGCGACCATCGTCGCTTTGCCGCCATCAAGGGATTATTGACCGCCGGTGTGTGCTTGAACGGACAGGACCGTGCCCTGTCCGCCGGGATGGCGGTATTGTCCCGGGAACTTGGCCGTCAACTTCTGCCCGACGGCGGTCATGTGCAGCGCAATCCGGCCATCCTCGCCCGCGTCCTGCGCGACCTGATTGATATCCGCAATATTCTCATTACCGGTCATGTCGAAATCCCGGGCGACCTCCAGGGTGGCATCGACAGGGTCGCACCGATGTTGCGAGCGCTTCGCCATGGCGATGGGCGGCTGGGGCTATTTCACGACGGCCTGGAAGACGACGAGCATCTGGTCCAGACAACCTTGGCACTCAGCGGTTCGCGCGGTCGAGCGCCGAGCAATGCGCCACACAGCGGGTTTCAGCGCATTGCCGCCGGGCGCAGTCTGGTTCTGTTCGATGGGGGCCTGCCGCCAGTATCCGGCTATGACACGACTGCCCACGCCGGAGCGCTGGCTTTCGAGATGAGTGTCGGCAAGGATCGCTTGATCGTCAACTGTGGGGCGCGTTCTATCGATGACGCCCAGTGGCATTTGGCCATGCGTGGCACGGCCGCACATTCAACCCTTACGGTCGACGAGACCAACAGTGCCGAGGTGATGGCCGACGGACTGCGCCGGCGCCCGTCGGTCGTGACCTGCGACCGGCGGGAAGCGGACGGCAGCGTGCTGATCGAGGCCAGCCACGACGGCTATGTCGCCGCCCTGGGGCTTATTCACCGCCGCCTGCTTTACATTTCGGACGATGGTACCGATATCCGCGGCGAAGACATTCTTTTGCGCCCATCGCGTGGAGCCCGCGGCGGCCATGCCTTCGCCATACGCTTCCATATGCATCCGGGGGTACGTGCCTCGTTGGCCGCCGGCGGGGACAGCGTCATTTTGCGGTTGCCGTCGGGTGACGGCTGGCGGTACCGCGCCGCTGGCGGCCGGCCACAGCTTGAGGATAGTGTCTATCTAGGCATGCCAGGAGCGCCGCGTCGCAGCCAGCAGGTGGTCGTGCGCGGCGCGGTGAACGGCGACGTTACCATCGTCAAATGGCGTCTCGCCCGCGAAGCCTGAAGACCCTAAAGCTGCCAGCGTCGCCGGCCTTCGGGCAACGTTGTCGTGCGCCAAATCCCCTTGATGTCGGCGATCAAACCGCCTGGCCGCAACAGCCGTTCGAAGGTAGCGGCGGTAAAGTTCCGGTAGCTGCGGTGCCCGACGGCGCCGACCACGGCATCGTAGCCGGTGGCATTCTCCAGTCCGGTCAGAAGTTCGACGCCGTAGAAACGTCGTGCTTCGTCGGCATCGGCCATCGGATCGTGGACGTCGACGTTGTAGCTGCGCTTGGCGAGGCTGCGAATCAAATCGACGCTCTTTGAACTGCGCAGGTCCGGCACGTCTTCCTTGAACGTCAGGCCGAGCAACAGGATGCGCGCGCCAATATTGCCTCCGTCC
>CAMCUA010000026.1 GCA_945878455.1 Asaia bogorensis
CGCCGCTTCGGCGTTCAGGTGCTGCCCGCCCCGCATGTCCGGCGACCAATAACGCTCGACGGAGGTCTTGCCGGCTTGCCAGGTCAGGACATGGCCCGGCGGCAGTTTGCGGATGCCGGCGTGGATGGTGCGCGGCGCCGGCACATAGAGGCAGGCGAGATACTCGGACAAGGCTGTCCGGTCGATGCCCATATCGACCCCCGGATGGGCGGCCAGCGCCCGAATCTCGGAGGCGAAGGCCAGCCCGCCGCCGGCCAGCGGGGCGTAGACCAGCGGCTTGATGCCCAGCCGGTCGCGGGCCAGCAGCAGGCGGCGCTCCGTCCGGTCCCACAGTGCGATGGCGAACATGCCGATCAGCCGGGCAAGACCGGCCGTGCCCTCGCGGCGCAGCAGGGTCAGCACGACCTCGGTGTCGCTTTGCGAGCGGAACGACTCTCCCTGCGCCGCCAGTTCGGTGCGCAGCTCGCGGAAGTTATAGACCTCGCCATTGTAGGACAGCACGAAGCGCCCATCCTCCGAGGTCATCGGCTGCGCCGCCGCGTCGCTGAGGTCGATCACCGCCAAACGGGTGTGCGCCAGCCCAAATCCTGCCGCCGCATCCCGCCACACCCCCTGTCCGTCCGGCCCACGATGGGCCAGCCGCCTGCAGGCCTCGCCCAGGAAGCCGCCATCGCCGTCGGTGGTGCCGGCTATGCCGCACATGATGATTTGTAGGGTACTAGGGGAATAAGTTGTAGCGGATGATGCAATAGATTGCTCGCACGCCATCTTTCCAGGTGATCTTCTTGCCTTCCTCGTAGGTGCGACCGGCATAGGAGATGCCGACTTCGTAAATACGGGGCATTGGCCGAATTCGGGCGATGCGCGCCGTGATCTCCGGCTCGAAGCCGAAGCGGTCCTCTGCGATGGTGAAGCTCTGCAGCACATCGCGCCGCATGACTTTGTAGCAACACTCCATGTCGGTCAGGTTGATGTTGGTCATCATGTTCGACAGAAGGGTAAGTCCCTTGTTGCCGACGCTATGCCAGTAGTAGAGCACGCGACTGCTCTCGCCGCCCTTGAAGCGCGAGCCATAGACCACATCGGCGCGACCGGCGACGATAGGTTGCAGCAAGCGCGGATAATCGGCGGGGTCATATTCCAGATCGGCGTCCTGGACCATTACCACGTCGCCGGTGGACTCGGCGAATCCCCGGCGCAGCGCAGCACCCTTGCCCCGGTTGCGGTCCAGGCGGATGACGCGCAGCCTTGGATCGGTCGCAGCAACGCGTTCGGCTATGGCGGCCGAATCGTCGCGCGAGCCGTCATCGACGACGATCGCTTCCAATTTCATGCCCAAGGTATTGGCAGCCAACACCCGGTCCAGCGCTGTCTCCAGCGTGGCGGATTCGTTGTAGCAGGGAATGACAACGGAAAGCTTCATTGAACGGCGGACCTTGAAAGGGACTTTGGGTGCATGGCTCACTTACCAAACGCGATCGACATGAACAACCCTACCTGCGCCCGTGGGCTTTACAGTCTGCATTCATCACGGTGCAGAATAAGAATTCTCAGGTGATGCTCTACTTGGCCCAGACCCTGCAGCGTGCGCGAGATCGTGGACTTGGTGGTCATGTCGTGAATTGGGTGGGCACAACCTGCCTTGACGAGGCTATCGGCAAAATAGGCGAAACCGCCGTCGGCACGCAGTTCGTCGGTACCTGCCCCAGGGCTCGTGAATGTCAACAGATGGGTTATGCCCTGGGCTCGCACTTGTTCGAGGAAGCGTTGCACGTCCCAAAGATTTCCAAGTGTGTCGACCTGAACTTGCGAAATGATGTGTGGGAAAAATGTCGGCACCTCGATGAGATACAACAGCTGACGTTGGGAAATTGCGATGCGGTCCGTGGCGGAGAGATGCTCGTTGATCCAGGGGACGATGCCGTAAAGGGATACGGAGCGGGCCAGGAAGGCCGTTCGCCCCTCGCTCGATGCCAGATGGCGCACATAGGGCACGGCGTAAAGCGCTTGCACAGCCGTCTGCAAGGCCAGTGTACTGGTGAGGGCGGCCACCACGGGCCATCGGATGCGGCCGACATCCATCCATCGTGCCACGGCCACGGTGCCCAGGATCAAAAACAGCGGATAGACCGGCAGTAGGTGGCGCAGCCTCTGCGACGAGCCGGTGAAAAACCACAGTGCATAGGCGATGGCCAGCAGCGCGGCAACCGGTGCCAATGGATGACGGCGCAGGGCCAGTCGGTACCGCCAGGCGCCCAGTGCGGCGAAGGGTAGCATCAGCAGCCCCCAAGGACCGAAGCCGGTGCGCCCGGCTTCCATCACGGGGGCTGGGTCGAGGCTGACGATCAGCGGGTAAAGCAGGGCATTCCACGGCGTGCGTGCCAGCGGCGTTTCGCTAGCGAAGAAGATGTCGTTCAGTGCTGCCTTGTGGGCCGCATCCCACAGCGCCGGATCGCCGAGCCAGGAGAACAGTAGGGGGAAAATCGGATCGCCCGAATGCAGGGCGTTCCAGGCATACCACTGGAATCCGGCGAGCAGGGCGGCCAGCGAGAATACAGTGCCGCGACGCAACCAACCGCGTCCTCCCAACAGGACTAGGCCGGTGGCGAACACGAACAGCAGTCCGATGTATTTGCCGCCCATATAAAAGCCGGCGGCCAGGCCGGCCAGTGCTGCCCAACGCAGATCGCCTTGTCGTAGCGCTGCTGCCGCGGCAAAAGCAGCGGGCACCACGAACAAGATCAACCGCGTCTCCACCTGACCTGATCCGGCGCTGTAGAGGAGCGCCGGCGTGCTGGCGAGCAACAGCGCCACGGTCAGCGACCAAGACGTTGACAGGTGCCGCCGCGCCACGACGTAGGTCAATGCGATGGCACCCCAACCGGACAATCCCGTCCACAGCGTCAGCGCCCGCTCGCCGCCGAGAGCTAGAACCGGCAGATAGGTCATCTGCACGAGCAGCGGCACCGCGCCGTCGATGGCGCGCGGCACGAAGAAGAGCTTGCCGGCCTCGAGGAACCGGCGCGGCAGTTCGAAGTGATAAGCCAGGCTGTCGGCCTCGACCGGCGGCGCCAGTGCCTCGATGACATCGAGCCCGCCGACCAGCGCCAGCCCGCCGATCAGCAGCCAGACCAAGCCGTTCCGGGGCAGGGGCGCCACACCGGCGGGCCTGCCGAGCACGGCCAAGCCGGGCAAGGCGGCGAACAGAAAGGCGGCCAGCGTCCAAGGCTGCAATGCGCCACCGGCGCCAGCGTAGAACAATAGCCAGCCGAGAATGCCGAAGCCCAACGCGAAGGCCCAGGCGGCGCGTTCCGCCCACGGCAGGGCTTGATTCAAGCCGAGCATCCGCAGCAACAGGGCGCCGTAACCGACACAAGCCAATGTCTGCAAAAGGACGATCAGCAACGCCATCAGTCGCCGCCGATCAGATCCAGGATGGGAACGACCAATTCGCGGAATTGAATCAGATAGACGGCAAAGGCCAGCACGACCCACAACCAGCACAGCAGCAAAGCCCGCCGCCGGCTCATCGCACCGTCGCCATATAGGAGGGACGCCCGCCTCTGTCTTTGGGCCACCACACACCGGCGGTCGCGCCGATCAGTTGGATGGGCAGCATCAGCACCGCACCGATGGCGTCGGCCCTGCGCCCGGCGGCACGATGTGCCTGCAAGGCCTCGTAATGAATGGCTGCAACGCGATACCACAGCGATGCCAGCATACCGCCCGGCCGGCCAGCCAGATCGGGGGCATAGCGCCGGGCGATGATCAGGCAGCAGCCAAGCCGCCGGCCGGTATGGCTCATGATGCTGCCCGCCTGCCGATGATAACGAACCAGGGGTTCGGCAAAGACCTCGAAACGGGTGTGCGGCGCCTTCAGCATAGCCAGCCACAATTCAAAATCCTGGGCGTTTGGCAGGGTCTCGTCGAAGCCGCCGGCGGCGATGACCGCGTCGCGGCGGGCGACGACGCTGCAGGTATCGATGAAGCCCTTGCGGTAGAGCCCGACGAACGGGTCCGCTGACTCCATAAAGCGCCGCGCCGTCTCGTTGCGTGCCGTCGTGCCGTCGGCGTCGACAATCCAGCCGTCATGGGCGACCAGTACGGCGTCCGTGGCGTTGAGCCGCTCGATGCTGCGTTCAAGCTTGCCCGGCAGCCATTCGTCGTCGGCGTCGAGGAAGGCCAGCAACCGACCCTGCGCCGCCTCGATACCCCGGTTGCGTGCCGCTCCCGCGCCGGCATTCGTTTGAGTTAGCACGCACAGCGGGCTGCCGCCGAGAAGTCCGACGGCAGTCTGGGCCGCCGCCGCCGTGCCGTCGGTCGAGCCGTCGTCGACCACGATCACCTCTCCCGGCGTGGCGGTCTGTGTCCCGATGCTGGCCAACGCCCGACCGATGGTCGCCGCCGCCTGCCATGCCGGGATGACGACGCTGACGTCGGCGCTGGTGAAGGGCCTGGCTTCAGGCGGCATCGGCATAGGCTGCCATCGGCGCCTCGCGACCGAAGGCGCGGGCGCCGCCTTCGACATGGACGCGCACGGCCAGTTCCAGCATCAGCAAGGTGTAGAGACGAAAGCCGTGCCGGTCCGGCGCCGCTGCCAGCCGCTCGATGCCCGCGGTTGTCCACCAGCCCCGTTCAAGTGCCGCCGGTTGCGTCAGCAAGCGGCGGGCCTGCGTGCCCAGCCCGGCCTTCATCCAGGCCGGCACGGGTGAAGCAAATCCCTGCTTGGGCGCCGCCAGTACCTCAGCCGGCAGCAAGCTCTCGGCCATGCGCCGCTGCAATCCCTTCTGTCGTCCGCCCGGCGTGCGGATGGCGGGGGGCACCGCCAGGGCGGCTTCGACCAATCGGTGGTCGAGGAACGGCACGCGGCCTTCGACGCCGACCGCCATGGATGTGCGGTCGAGCAACGTCAGCAGGTCGTCGGGCAGATAGGTCATCTGGTCGGCGCGCAGCATGCCGCTCTGGCGCGGTTCCGTCAGCCCGGCGAAGGCCCGTCGTTGCGCCGCCTCGGGCAGCGGCTGGCGGTTGCCGATCAGGCGGCGCAAGGGTGGCGGGAAATGGCAGGCATGGTCGTGCAGGTAACCGCCGGGGTCATCGGCGAACTTCGCCGCGCGCGACAGCTGCCAGGCCGTCATCGGATCGACGCGATCGGCCGCTGGCCCGATGACGCCGCGCAACCAGCCCGGCAGCTTCAGATAGCGGGCCTCCACGGGCAGCTGAAAATAGCGGCCATAGCCGGCGAACAATTCGTCGCCGCCGGTACCGTTCAAGGCGACGGTGACGTGCCTGCCCAGCTCGCGCTCGATCAGGAAGTTGGGCAGCAGGGCAGCGTCGTTGAGCGGTTCCTCGGTATGCCAGGCCAGCATCGGCAGGTAGTCGCCGACATCTCCCGCCGGCAGCGTGAATTCGCTGTGTTCGGTGCCGTAACGCTGTGCCACGAGGCGGGCCAACGGCGTCTCGTCCACAGCCGCCCCTTGGAAGCGCACGGTAAAGGTGCGCAAGGGCGATGACATCTGCTGCGCCGCCAACGCCACCATCAGCCCGGAATCGATGCCGCCGGACAGCAGCGCGCCGACGGGGACGTCGCTACGCAATTGCAGCCGCAGGCTATCGCTCAACAACGCGGTCAGGTGTTGAGCGATGTCCGCTTCGCCAGCCGGCAGGTCGGCTGTTGGCTGCGGGTCCCAATAGCGCTCTTCCACGACGCCACCGGCGTCGTCGACACGCAGCAGATGCCCCGGCGATAGCTTGTGCACGCCTTTGAACAACGTGTTGGGGGCCGGCACGAAGCCATGGGCAAGATAGGCTGAAACAGCCTCCTCATCGATGCCGGCGGCGATGAGGCCGGAGGCGAACAATGCCTTGATCTCGGAGGCGAACAGGATGCCGCCACCCTCCGTCCGGCACCAATAGAGCGGTTTTATTCCCAACCGGTCGCGCACCAGCAGCAAGGCATGTTTACGTGCATCGTAGAGCGCCAATGCATACATGCCGTTGAGCTGTTGTATGAAGCCCTCACCCCGCTGGCGGACCAACGCCAGCACCACTTCCATGTCCCCCTGGCTGCGAAATGGATAGACGACGGCTTCGGGCTGGGCGCGCAGTTCCCGATAGTTATAGATCTCACCGTTGCCGATCAGTACCCGCTGCCCGTCGGCATCGTGCAGTGGCTGGTCGCCCGTCGCCAGGTCGATGATTGCCAGCCGGCGGAAGCCGGCGTGATAACGCCCGTCGGGCGAGGACCAGCGGCCCTCGCCGTCGGGACCGCGGTGGGTTAGGGCGGCGAGCATGGCGTCCATGTCGGGCGCCCTCGGCATCGCGCTGCGTGGCAGGAACAGCCCGGCGATGCCGCACATCTCAGGCGACCTCGACCACGATGCGGCCCGACCACGGTAGGCGTACCACCTTATCGGCAACGATCAGCGTCGCCGGGCTGCCCTCGCCATAGGCTTGCCAACAGGTAATCGGTTCGGAACGCAAGGGCACATCGGCCGTGACAAGCCAAGTCAGGTCCTCACCCCGCAGTCGCGCGGTCTCGGCCGCGATGAGGACCTCTAGTGGGGTTACCAGCGTCCGGCTCAGGTGACAGTAGCCATCGCCTTCCACCCGGTCGACGATGGACAGGGACGAGCCATTGAATTGCCAGCGCCGGGTAACTCCACCGACGCCGCTCAACCGGGCGAAGCCGCGATGGTTCAGGTGAACCGTATTGCCATCGACCTCTAGCACCGGAGGCGAACCGCCGACGGCACGGCGAAAACCGTCGTCGTAGTAGGGCCGGTTCGGTGGATAAGGGTCCCGACCGTTGACGCTCAGCGTCGAATGCACAAGGGCCGAGCGATACAGCGCGGCCTCGCCAGAGTCACCGTAGGTCCCACGTCCTGGATCGATGAAAACAGGCTGACCGCCATAATGCAGTTCGGTGGCGCCGATATCCTGATGCCCATGGCCTGGCATAGTCGACCATCCCAGGGGCGGTGCGTGCCACAAGCCGGCCCACGGCTCCGCATCGAAGCGCAGCCAGCCGTCGCTGGCCAACGCATCGCGCGCAACCGGTGCCGTGGAATTGCGAAGGGCCGCCAAGGCGGCCCGGTCGGAGGCAGGGAGGAGCCCGCACCAGCCCCGATCCAAATCCCCGCCGGGGGACAATCCGCTCAGGAACTCCGGCGGGCAATCGGGCGAAATATCGCCGACCAGGGGTAGTCCGCCGGGCAGCATCAGGCGCGGCACGACAGCCAATGCTCGGGCCGCTGTACGTTGCAGCGCATCGGCTTCACGTCGGTTGTGGGTGCGGGCGGCCAGCCAGGCATCGGCATAGTTGCGGGCCAGCAGCAGATGGTAATGGCTCGATCCCTCGCGCAGCACTCCGGAGGGGGAAAAGATGCGCTGCGCTTCTTCGATCAGAATTCGCCCGCCAATGTCGGCGGCCTTGGCTAGGCCGAGGTCGAGACCCAGTCGGAACAGTCCGCGTCCATTGTTGGCCAAGTGATTCGAGCTATGATGTTCGCCGAAATACTCCAGTCGTTCGGCAATGGCGGGAGCATGCGCCGCCAGCACCGCCACCGTATCCTCCGCCGGTGCCGGCAGGCCGTGGCGTCGGGCGAAGTCCAACAGGTTGATGGCGCGCTCGGCAGCCGTATAGGGATGCCACGCCCAACCGTCTCCCGGCGTAGCGAACCGCTGCTGCCAAGCCCGCCACAGCGCGGCGACCCATGCCGGATCGACGCCCTCGCTCAGTAAAGGCAGCCAGGCGAATCGATGAACAGCCAGCAGCGTCTCGGTATCGTCGAAGGTACGCCTGAACAACGACTCGGCCTCGCCCGGCGCCAAGGTGACGTTCAAACCCGGCAGCGGCAGGACGATGGGTTGTGCCGGCGTGCCTGCTGCAAGCTCCCGGAAGCCATGACGCGGCGCCTCCGCCGCCAGTGGCAGCAGCCCTTCCAGGTACGGCGGTCGATGGGCCGCATAGGCAGGCTCTCCGCTGTAGTGTCCCAACAACCGCCCAGCCAACCAACGCCGCAACGTCGGGTCGCCAGCGACCTGCCCAGCGCGACGCAGCAGGGCACCGATCATGGACATTCTACGACCGTCGTCTGGCGCCCTCCGAGAGCATGCATTACAAGGGTGGTACCCCTGTTCTTCCACGGTAACGGCGCCCACGCTTCATGGCTGATCCCAACGTCAAATCGGACATCCAGGCCTTCTGGGGCGCGCTCTACCATTCCCTCTACGACCGTACCGACAGCGGACTTAGCCGCGACCACCTGTTGCGCGCCATCGACGAACTCGAAGACATGTTCAACCGCCGCCGGCATTTGGCCGTCGTCGAGATGCCATTGCGCGACCTGGCCGGCAAAAATGTGCTGGAAATAGGTCCTGGCGCTGGCGGCCATTCGGCTCTGTTCGCCCGCCATGGCGCCCATGTAACGGCGCTCGATATAACTGCTGAAAGAGCGCGCGCTACCGATGCCAAGTTTCGTCTGCTGGGCGACTTGGCCGTGGAATGCTGGGCCGTACAGGGCGACAGCGAGGCGCTGCCCTTCGCCGATAACAGTTTCGATATCGTTTATTCCAATGGCGTGCTGCATCACACCGCTGACACGGAACGCGCCATCGCTGAGGCGTACCGCGTGCTGAAACCTGGTGGCCGCGCGATCATCATGCTCTATTGCAAATCGTCCTGGCACTATTGGGTCAACATGTGGCTTTGCGTCGGCGTCTTGCAGGGTAAGGCGTGGGGCGATCCCGACTGGCTGGGTAAGGCCACCGAATGGGGTGGCAAGGATCGCCAGACGGTGCGCAATCCGATCACCCGCTGTTACACAGCCACCGGCCTTCGCCGACTGTTTGCCGCCTTCGAGAATGTCGGGATGCGCAAGGGCGAATTCTACTTCTACCTGATCCCCAAGCTCGGCCGGTTGTACCGGCGCTGGCAGCTCCGCCGCTACGGCTGCCATCCGGGCGGTGTGCTGGTCTATGGCGAGCCCTGGCCGATCATCTCGCCGCTGGAAGATCGCCTCGGTGATGTCATGGGCTTTGCCTGGTTCATCGCTGCCACCAAGCCCTGCCGCAAAATCTAATTCCGGCACAGGCTTTCCAGCGCTGCCGGCAAGTCAGCGAAGCCATCGATTTTGATATCGGCGTCGAGCGTGTCCGCCCCGCCATGGGCATAGCCATAGGTCACTGCGATCACCGGCAGGCCGGCGTTGCGTCCGGCAGCCATGTCCGTCTCGCTGTCGCCGACCATGACCGCGGCGCGGCCGGTTGCCCCCATCAGGCCGATGGTGTGATGCACGTGGCGGGCATCGGGCTTGCGGAAGGGCACGGCGTCGGCACCGGCGACGCCGGCGAAATACCGCGTCATGCCGAGGGCGTCGAGCACGACGGTGGTCATCACATGCGGCTTGTTGGTGCACACACCCATCAGCACGCCACGTACCGCTAGCCCATCCAGAACGTCGATAACGCCGGGATAGATCAAGGTACGCAGGGCCGGCTCCTGGCGGTAGAATCCGAGATACGAATCGATCAACCGGGCCATTGCCGCTTCCGAGGGCGCTGCCGTCCCGGGGGATACGGCGGCGACTGCCTTTTCCAGCATCACGCGTGCGCCCCAACCGACCATGCCGCGCACATCATCCAACGCGACCGAGCCAAAGCCGATGGCCGACAGCGCCCGGTTAATGGCGGCGGCAACATCGGGCACGCTGTCGATCAATGTGCCGTCAAGGTCGAAGACGATGGCGTCAATGGTACTCTTCATGGTCAATAACGTCCCCAATAGGGATCGTTCACCATCGCCTCCTCGACCCGCCTGGCATCCTCGGGGCTGTCGACCGAGATGTAGGGGCGATAGGGGATCGGCGCGATGCGCTGGCGAAAACCGTTGTCGCAAATACGATTGGAGTCGCAGGATTCCTTTTGCTCCAACGGCGATTCCGGAGTGCGCGTGAACCAACGCAGGAATTCGAGCCGAAAAGCAAAAATGCCGCCAACCCGCATGGCGCCCAATTCCGGTGAGAACGCCTTGGCATAGGGGATCGGCGCGCGCGAGGTATAGAGAACGTCGCCATTCACATCGTGCACCAGTTTGACGATGTCGGGGTTGCGGAAGACGTCTTCCTCGACGATGGGCACCGCCAGAATGGTGCCCTTGACGGTCGCATCCCGGTCGAAGGGGGCGATCACCGCCTCGATGACGTCGGGCGCCAGCAACGGCTCGTCGCCCTGGACACAGACGACGATGTCGTCATCGGCCAATTGCTGGCCGCATTTGTCCGCCGCCTCGGCGACCCGGTCGAGCGCCCGGGTATGCGTATCGGCAGTCATGATCACCGGATAGCCCTTGGCCGCACCGAACGCCCGGATCTCCTCGTCGCAAGTGGCGAGATAAAGTCCGTCCCAACGGTCGTAGAAGCGTGCCCGGGCAAAACAATGTTCGATCATCGGCCGCCCGCAGATCGGCTTCAACGGCTTGCCGGGAAAGCGGCTGGCGGCCATGCGTGCGGGAACGATGCCGATGATCTTCATGGTTCACGATGTCCTTTCACTGCCCGTAGCAGCCGTCAGCGAGGCAGGTTCGCCCTGAGCCACGCTGCCACCGCCTCGCCGGCGATTCGATGTCCAAGCGGTGACCAGTGCCCGTCGTGGATAAAGTGCGTCGGTTTGAACCCGGCGACCTTGAAGGCCTCAAATGGATCGATGACGCCGATGCCGCGACCTGCCAGTTCCTTCGCCAGCGCGACGCGCGCGTCGCGGTAGGGCTGGTCGTCATCCGCGATCTCGAAGCGGGCCGGGACGATTAGCACCGCATAAGGGGTTCCGGTTGGCAATTGCTGGCGCAGGTTGGCAAGTTCGGCCCCCGTGCTGGCAGTCACGGCCTCGACCTCTTCCGGGGTAAAAAACCTCTTATAAGCCTGTTCCCGGTTGACCAGGCCGCTGACGATCAACGCCTCGCGCACGATGTCGACGCGCTTCAATATTACGGCAAGGACATTGTATAGGGCGGAACGTCCCGTCAGCCAGAATTTGACGTCGATCAGGCGGGTTGGTTCCACCACCGGCACGGCGGTCGCCTGCACCGTGCAATTGTATTGGAGAAGGTCGTTTTCGAGCACGAGTCCGATGACAACGGCGGCGGGCCGAATGCCTTCGGGCATGCGGGCGACCAGGGCCTGATACCCGCAGACATCGGTGCCCGGACTGGCCACGTTGTAAGTCTTCGTGCCAAGGACGCTGGCGATGCGCGACGAATACATCTCGTCCTGTTCGACGCCCCAGCCGAAAGTCATCGAATCGCCGACGATCCAGACGACGCCGTTCGCCGCCCCAACCGGCTCCGGATTGCGCAGGCCGAAATCGTTGATGCGGATATGGGCGCGGAAATCACCATTGTTCTGGGCGAACCAGCCGTCGAAACCGGGTCGCCCAGTCGTCACATGGCCATGCCCTTCCACATCGACCACCCGCATGAAGCGGGCGCTGTAAAACTCCGGCCATTGCGGCATCGTCAGGCGCAGGCCGACCTCCCCGATGACCAGAAGCAGCAGCAGGCCGATCAGTACGGCGATCAGGCGTCCGACCAGGGTGGGCTGTGTGCTCATGGCTACCCGTTAATCCTTCCGCCGGCCGATGACGTCGAACAGCGCGCCCTCGCGGGCGATGGTGCCGAGCCACCCCAGTTGGGTGACCAGGCGCTGATAGCGATTGCCCGGATCGGTGTGTTCGAACAGGCCCTTCGCGGTCTCGCCCGAGGTGCCGAGGATGGCCGGGCTGGCGTTGAGAAATTCGACGTCGTTTTCCGCAAACCAGGCCAGCACTTCGTCCAGCGAGTGCCAGGTCTCCAGCGGATTGCGGTACTGGTCGGCGATCCAGATGGCGGCCTTGCGCGGATCGGCGACGCGTTCGCGAACCACCGGATCGATGCGCGCGCCGAAGACGCCGATCAGATGGGAGCGGATCCAAGTCGGTATGCGGGCATAGCGGTTATACAGGCCGACCATGACGATACCACCCGGCTTGGCCTTGCGCACGATGCTGGCGAAAGCGGCACGTGCATCGGGGGTGTGGTGCAACACGCCGTGGGAGATGACCACGTCGAAGGAATTGTCGTGGATCGCCAGATCGAAGATGTTCATCTGGCAAAAGGCGCTGCGCTTCAAGCCATTGCGCTGCTTATGCTCGACGGCCAGGCGCAGGCTGGCCAAGGTCATGTCTATGCCCAGCACGTGGTTGTTGTTGAGCTGTAGGAAGTGGCTGAGTTGCCCCGTGCCACAGCCGCATTCCAGGACCAACTTATTGAAGCCGATGGCGTCCAGCAATTGGGCCGAGAAGGGATTGGCGCTGCCTTTGGCAACCAGCTCGCCGAATTCCTCCAGTCCTTCGTAACTGGGAAATGGATTGGCCTCGTAGAAATCGCGAACCACGCCGATCTTGGCGTCCCGCGCGCCGACGCTGCCCGGCATCAGCGAAGGAACACCGTGGACGAAAGGGTAAATGTCACCTGTGACGCTATCGCGCATACCGCCGTCGACCGTCTCCAGGACGTGGCTATCCGGCTTGCCCGGTGCCTTCAGGCAGGCGAGCAGGCGTTCGGGAAATGCCGGCGACGGTTCGCTGTTATCCATGGGTACGGCTGCGGCAAGGGTCATTGCCGTGCCTTTTCCAG
The DNA here is from genome assembly GCA_945878455.1 of Asaia bogorensis. Taxonomy (GTDB): domain Bacteria; phylum Pseudomonadota; class Alphaproteobacteria; order Rhodospirillales; family CAMCUA01; genus CAMCUA01. The sequence continues at coordinate 12,668 of CAMCUA010000026.1, forward strand.
CACGGCGTTACCCATCACCAACAAATCCATTTCCGAGCCCATGAAGCAACGATAGGCATCGCGGGGCGAACAGACGATGGGCTCGTCGCGGACGTTGAAGCTGGTGTTGACCAGCACGCTGCAGCCGGTCTCCGCCTTGAAGCATTCCAGCAGCCGGTGGAAGCGCGGGTTGGTGTCGCGGTGCACAGTCTGGATGCGTGCCGAATGGTCGACATGGGTGATCGCCGGAATGTCGCTGCGCGCCACGTTTAGGCGGTCGAGCCCGCTAAGCGCCGCTTCCTCGGGCGTCGGCTGGCGGTGGCGCTCGGCGCGCACGGGCGCGACCATCAGCATGTAGGGACTATCTCCATCGATCTCGAAGTACTGGGAAACGTCCTCGCGCAATACAGCCGGGGCGAAAGGCCGGAAGCTCTCCCGGTACTTGATCTTGAGGTTGAGCAGCTTCTGCATGCTGCGCGAACGTGGATCGCCCAGGATCGAGCGGTTGCCGAGGGAGCGAGGACCGAACTCCATGCGGCCCTGGAACCAGCCGACGACCTTTTCGTTGGCCAGCGCCGTGGCGACACGAAGGAACAGGTCGTCGTCTGCGACGATGTCGTAGCGCGCACCAACGCCGTCGAGGGTGGCGGTGACGGCCGCCTGGTCATAGGCCGGGCCCAGGTAGGCGCCGGCCATGCGGTCGCGTCCGTTGCTCTTGTTGCCGGCTTTCGCAAGATGACCGCAGGCGCTGTTGTCTCCGGCTTTCGCATGATGAATCGCATAGCCGATGCCGATGGCGCCACCGGCATCGCCGGCCGCCGGCTGGGTCCAGATGTCGTCGAAGGGCCCCTCGCGCAACAACCGGCCGTTGGCAACGCAGTTGAGCGCGACGCCACCGGCCATGCACAGGTTGCGCTCGCCGGTCTCGGCGTGCAGCTGGCGGCCGATGGCCAGAACCACGTCCTCGGTCACAGCCTGCACCGAGCGTGCCAGGTCCATGTGGCGCTGGGTTAAAGGCTCGCTAGCCTTTCGCGGCGACGCGCCGAACAGCCGGTCGAAGGCACCGTTGGTCATGGTCAGTCCGGTGCAGTAGTTGAAGTAGCGCATGTCGAGGCGGAACGAACCGTCGGCGCGCAGGTCGATCAACTTGTCACGGATGAGGTCGGCATAGACAGGCTCGCCATAGGGGGCCAGTCCCATCACCTTGTATTCGCCGTCGTTGACCTTGAAGCCCAGGTAATAGGTGAAGGCCGAATAGAGCATGCCGATGGAATGCGGGAAGCGGATCTCGCGGTGCAGTTCTAGCTTGCCGTCCCGTCCGGTACCGAGCGAGGTTGTCGCCCACTCGCCGACGCCGTCCATGACCAGCACGGCGGCCCGCGCGAACGGCGAGGGGTAATAGGCGCTGGCCGCATGGCTATGGTGATGATGGCCGAACAGAATACGCTCTTCCTTGACGGTGCCGTGTCCCAGGCCGTTGAGCCCGTCGCGTAGTAAGTTTTTCTGGAACAGCTTTTCCTTGACCCAGACGGGAATGGCGGCGGCGAAGGATGTCAGCCCCCGCGGCGCATAGGCGATATAGGTCTCGAGCAGCCGGTTGAAGGTCAGCAGCGGCTTGTCGTAGAAACCGACGAAATCGACCTCGTCGAGCCCGATCCCGGCTTCTTCCAGGCAATAGCGTGCCGCTGCGGCTGGAAAGTCGGCGTCGTTCTTCTTGCGCGTGAAACGCTCTTCTTGAGCAGCGGCAACGATCTCGCCGTCGCGAATCAGGGCGGCGGCGCTGTCGTGGTAGAAAGCTGAAAGTCCAAGGACAATCACGATGCGTTATCGCGCTCAGAAAATCGCATAGATGAAGGGTGCGATGGCCGTGCTCTGCGCGGCGACCAAAAGCGCGCCCAGGCCGACCAGGCCGAAGATGATCGGCGCCAACCAGAACTTGCGGTAGACCCGCATGAACTTGAACAACTGGGAAACCAGGGAAAGCATGTCAGAACATGTCCGCCAGGGTGTTGGCGTCGGTTTGCCGTTCGACCGGGGACCAATAGCTTTTGGCCTCGGGTCCCCGGCTGCGACGCAGAGGATCGCGTCCGGCGAGGCGGATTATAAGTCCCGTCGGGACCACAACAAGGAAGAAGAAGATTCCGAGAATCAACAGGTTGCTGACCCGGCTCAGGCGCATCGCGAAGGCCCACCACAGGCGGTTCAGCGGCAGCAGCAGGCCCGGCGCCGCCAGCGCGACGACGAGAAAACCCACCGCGATGCTTGGTAGGATGGTCGGCCGCTGGCCGCTGGCATACCAGACGATCCCGGCGAGCACAGCTAGCGCGCCGGCCATGGTCAGGCCGAAGGCCCTGTCGGTTTGACGCGGTAGCGTCATGCCGCCCTGCCGCCAGCGGTTTGACGCGGTAGCGTCATGCCGCCCTGCCGCCGGGTGTGAAACTGTCCGGCGCTTCGGCGGTCAGGTTCCAGCGTTGCTGCCAATCGGGATCGGCGGTGTAGATGCGATAGACCAACTGCATGGTCTTTAGCGCATCGTCCGAGGAACCGTTGACGATGGGTTCGCCACTGTGGATCGCCTCGGCGAATTCGGCGATCTCGTCGGCCCACGACGGATCCTGGTTGTAGCGGGTGGTCTGTTCGCGCGGATCGCCGTTCTCGCCGGCGGCCCAGGCCACGGTCATGGTCTCGGCGCCGTAGCTCTTCGATCCCGACAGGATACCGGCCAGCGTGATGGCGCCACGGGCCAGCGAAATGTCCAGGTGGAAGCGGTGTCGCCATTGGGTGGCCGAGGAATGCAGCATGGCCACCGTGCCGTTGGTGGTGCGCATCAGGGCGTAGGCGTTGTCTTCGACCGCATGGCCCCAGAAATCGTTGCTGACGAAGCTGTGCACCTCGGCGAATTCGCCAGCGAACAGACGCAGGAGATCGACCATGTGGATACCCTGGTCGAGCAACACGCCGCCGCCGGCCAGCGCCCGCTCGGTGCGCCACGTGGTCTGGCCAAAGGTGATCAACTGCGACTTGCCGTAAACGCCCCGCAGGTTGATGACCCGGCCGAGTTCGCCCGATTGGACGAGGGCCAGCGCATCGCGCACCGAGTCGTGGTAGCGGTGGTTGAAGCCGTATTTGAGCCGCAAGTTCGGATGGCGCCGCTCGACCTCGATGACGCGGGCGATGTCGGCGACATCGCGCCCCGGCGGCTTTTCGCAGAAGACGTGCAAGCCTTGCTCCAACCCGCCGATGGTGGCCTCGGGGTTAACGTCGTTGGACAGGCAGACGAACAGGCAATCCAGCTTGCCCGCTTCCATGGCCAATAGCCGTCGGAAATCCGTGTAATGGCGGACCCCGTCGTCGAACATCCCTTCGCCCGGCAGCGTGCGGTCACAGACGGCGACGGTGTGCAATCCCGGATGGGCGTCGATGCAGCTGCGCCGCCGCCGGCCGACGACACCGTAGCCGGCGATGCCGATGCGCAGGCGCGGGGTGGTGGTCTGGCTCACGACAGCGCTGCCTCGTCCGCCGGGGCCGGCGTCCGGTACAGGGCGGAGACCGCCTCGTTGGGCCGCCCTAATTGCCGCGCGGCGGGGCCGGGTTCGGTCCAGACGCCATCCGCCTCGGCCGAACGGTAAAAGGCGTGCAGCAGGCGCAGCGTGCCCAGGCAGTCCTGGCGCGTCACCGGATAGGCGACGCCGTCGCGGCGGAAGCGGACGATGTCCTGATACATTTCGCCGTGGCCATGGCCATAGACGGCGCCCTTGCCCTCGATGCCCAGGAACTGCTCGCTATGGCCGGCGCAGGCGGCGGGATCCGGGGTGAAGATCTGCAACTCGTTGCAGCCGACGCCGCCAATCTGCGCCAGGCCTTTCGATCCGACGATGGATAGCGACGCCTCGAAGTCGTCGGGGCGCGCCGCCGTGGTCGCCTCCAGTGAGCCAATGGCGTCGGAATTCATGACGATGGTGGCGACCGCCGTGTCCTCGGCTTCGATGGCGGCGCCCATGGTGCGCATGGTGGCGCTGACGCGCGCCACCTCGCCGCCCAGGTGGCGCAGCAGGTCGACGTGATGGATGCCCTGATTGGTCAGCACGCCGCCGTCGTGCGACAGGGTGCCGCGCCATGCCGCCATGTCGTAATAGCGCTGCGGCCGGCACCAGCGCAGGCGGACGTTCATCACCCGGATGTCGCCCAGTTCGCCAGCATCGAGCCCGGCGCGCACCCGGCGCACCGCCTTGTTGTAGCGGTTCTGGAAGACCGGGAAGACGTCCAAGCCGAGTGCATCGGCCAGGGCAAAGGCTTCCTCCGCCTGTTCCGGGCGCATGAAGGTCGGTTTCTCGACGATGACGCTGCGCCGATAGCGGCGCATGACGTCCATGGCGTGCTCGGCATGCATGCCCGACGGCGTGACGATGGCCACCGTGTCGGCCTCCGGATGGGTGCGCAGCATGGCGTGATAATCGGTGAAGGCTGGCACGCCGAACTTGGCGCCGAAATCCCGCGCCCGCTCGGCCACTAGGTCGCAGACGGCGACCAGCCGGGCATCGGCCATGTCGGCGATGAAGGTCGCGTGATGTCCTGCCACCCGGCCGCAGCCGACGATAGCGACGTTGAGGATCGGACGGTTCACGGCACGGTCTCGACCGGCATTGGACTGACGGGGTTCGGCGCCACCCCGGCCAGCTCACGCCACCTCTCGTCGTCGACCGGCGCCAGTACCGATTCCCAGGCCAGCTCGGGGCGGGGAAGGCCGGCGGCGAAAACCTCGGCCACGGTGTCGACGGTCGCCGTCCGCACGGTGACGCCGCGCGGCAGCACGTCGATGGCCAGCCGGTCGTCGAGCAGCAGGCGGGCCGTCGGGATACCGGCCAGCAGCGCTTCCAGTCCGGACGTGCCGGTGCTGTACAGCACGGCCGACAGGGCCGGCTGGTCGCGCAGCGGTATATCAGTCCACGTCATATTCGCCGGATCCTTCGCCATGTCCGAATCGGTGCGGGCGAATGGATACATGGGATGATCCTTCACCGCTACCGTAAAGCCGGCATCGGCCAGCCGGCATGCTGCTGCTACTTGGGCGCGCGCCGCTTCGGGTATGGCCGACAGGGCGACGAAAACCGGCGCATCGGCTACGAAGCGCGGACCGCCACCGCGGCGGAAGCGGAAGGCGCCGGCCACCGTCAAGCGATCCGCCGGCACGCCCCAGGCGGCTAATTCGTCGCGATAGGCCGGGCCGTCGCAAGCGATGATGTCGGGGATCGACGCGACGCCGTCGGCGTTGGCGGCGATGGAGTAGTTGATTTGGTGCGGGCCGACCACCGTGTGCTGATAGCCGACGGTGGCGACGCCCTGCGCTCGCGCCGCCCGGCACAAAGCCCGTTCCCAGCCGTGGTTCTCCCATGGCCACAGCACACGGGCCGGCCGCGCCGCCGCCAGCCAGCGTGACTGACAGTGCTGTTGCCAGCGGTTCATCGCCGGGCCGCCGCCGCCGTTCTCACGTGCCGCTGCCCGGCGCAGCAGCCAGGCATAAGCCGGGTCGGCACCCACCGCCGGCCGCCATCGCGTGAACGGCAGGGCCAACAGGGCAAACAGCGGAGAGCCCCAAGCATGCAGACTGGCTGTCCGTCCGTCGGCCGCCAGTTCGCCGGCCCGGGCCACACCACAGTCGGTGTGCAAAAGACGCTTCAACCCGGCGATGCGCGCCATCAGGTCGCCGAAATAGGCGTCATGCCCATCGGCCCGGCTTTCTGGATGGCCGTAAACCAGGATCGCCGTGTTGCCGGGTCGGCACTGGCGGCGTTGCTTGCCGAGTACCCAAGCCGCCCGAATGCAGCGCAACGCAACGACGCCCCGGGCCAACCTACCGCGCAGGGCCAGCCGCAAACCTGCCGAAAACAACGGCGGCGGCGCACCCGCCGTCACCCCCGGCAACATGGCCAGGTGGCGGAACAGCCAGGGATCGTCGCAGATAACCAGGACGCTTTCCCCGGCCGCCACCAATTCGCCGACCAGTCGGGACCAGGCCAGCATCAGCCCGAAATCCGAACCGAAGGAGCCGGCGGTCAGCGCATGGGCGAAACCGGCACCCGGATCGGCGGCACGGCTTCGGCACAGCGCCCACCACGACTCGGCCGATGTCTCGAAGGCCGCTTCCAACCGTCGTTCGAGGTCGGGCAGCCGGCGCTGCGCAGGCAGGCTTGGCTTGGCGCCTGCGACGGCAAGCCAAGGCCACGCATCGGCGCCAGCCGGCAGATCAGCCATTCGCTGCAGTCGGACGCTCACGGCCTCACGGCTTATCTCGGTACGGCGTGGCCGGCCGTTTCACGGTCGGATGTTCTATGCCATAGTCCGCGCCTGCCGGCCGGTTGCACCGGTCCCTCACATCTCTGGTTGTTGTTTTTTCGATGTCCCAACCGACTTCCCCGCCCGTGCTGCGCCCGACCCTTGAAGACATTCTTGCCGCCGTCCGCGCCGCCGATGCCGACGGTCCCTTGCCCGATACTCAGGCGGAATCCCTGTCCGGCCTGTCGGGCCGCAAGACGGTCGGCCTGCTGCAGCGTCTCGTGCGCCTGTTCGAATACGACCCCACCGCCTGCTACGTCGAGATCGGCGTCTTTCAGGGCCTGACGCTGGTCACCGCCGGCCTGGCCGCGCCGCGTCTGCCCTGTTTCGGCATCGACAATTTTGCGACGCTGGATCCGCTAGGCACCAACCTTGGCATCGTTCGCGAACGCCTGACGCGCCTGCGGGTCGCCAATGCCTCGTTGATCAACGAGGATTTCGAGGCCGCTTTGGCAGCGCTCGATGCTCATCTCGGCGGCCGGCGCATCGCCGTCTATTTCATCGATGGGCCGCACGATTATCGCAGCCAGCTGGTCTGCCTGTTGCATGCCCGCCGCCTGTGGCACGAACGGGCGGTGATCGTCATCGACGATGCCAACTACCCGGACGTGCGCTGGTCGACCCGCGATTTTCTGTTGGCGGCGCCCGATGTCCGCCTGGCTTTCGAAGCCTATTCACCGGCTCATCCGGCTAACATGACGGAAGATGAACGTCACCGCTGGGAAGCCGGTTGGCTGAACGGCGTGCAGGTGCTGGTCCGCGATCCCGACCATCGCCTGCCCGACATGCTGCCGCCGGTTGACGGCGACCGCACCCTCTACTTCAACGAATGGCTGGTGCACCGGCTGCGCCTGGCCGAATTGGCGCCCGAGGCCTTGGCCTTGGCCGATGCCATCTGTGCTGCCGACGTGGCGGCCGAGATTGCCGCCCGCGAGGCGCTGTTGGCCCGCCACGCGCAACACTCTGCAATTTTTTCCGGTCGGCATACCGATCGCAACCTTTACAGCGGCGGCCTGACGCCGGGCCGTTTCAACCGGCCGGCCGGCACGGCATAGGTCAGGAATCGGGGGAACCCGCCA
>CAMCUA010000027.1 GCA_945878455.1 Asaia bogorensis
TGAGGTGGGAGACACTTACGTGACCGGTTCAGGGCGTTTGTCGCGCATCAGCACCAGTTCTTCTGCCGTCGTCGGATGGATGGCGATGGTGGCGTCGAATTGGGCCTTGGTGGCGCCGCATTTGAGCGCCACGGCGATGCCTTGGATGATCTCACCCGCATCAGCGCCGGCCATGTGAACGCCGAGCACGCGGTCGCTTTTCGGCTCGACGATCATCTTCATCATTACCCGCTCGTCGCTGCCCGACAGCGTATGCTTCATCGGCCGAAAGTCGGAGACGTAGACGTCGACGGCACCGTATTTCTGGCGCGCCGCGGCTTCGGTCAGACCGACGGTGCCGAGCGGCGGCTGGCTGAACACGGCCGTCGGCATGCCGCCGTAGTCGACGTTGCGCCCAGACGGGGCGAACAGCAGGTCGGCGACTGCGTGGCCTTCGGCGATGGCGATGGGGGTCAAATTGATGCGGTCGGTGACGTCGCCGATGGCAAAGATATGCGGCATCGAGGTTCGCCATTCGCCATCGACAACAACGGCGCCATCGTCAGTCAGCTTCACGCCAGCTTCTTCCAATCCGATGCCCCGGCTGTTGGGATGACGCCCGGTGGCATACATAACCAGATCGGTTTCGACGGTCTTGCCGTCGGACAAGGCGACCCGATAGGCGCCGTCGCGCTTTTCGATGGCCACCGCGTTGCATTCCAGGCGCAGGTCGACACCCTTCTTGCGCATCTCCTGGGCAAGGAAGGCACGTATATCGTCGTCGAAGCCGCGCAGGAACATCGGACCGCGATAGAGCTGGGTCACCGCGGCGCCAAGGCCATGGAAAATTCCGGCGAATTCGACGGCGATATAGCCGCCGCCGACAACCACCACCCGCTTCGGCAGATCGTCGAGAAAAAAAGCCTCGTTAGAGGTGATGGCGTGTTCCGCCCCCGGAAGATCGGGTTTGGTCGGCCAGCCGCCCGTGGCAACCAGGATGTTGGCGGCCGTCACCCGGCGGCCATTGGCGGCGACCACCGTATGGGCATCGACAAGGCGGGCGCGGGACTCGACGATCTCCACCCCGGCGCCTTCCAACAGTCGGCGGTAGATGCCGTTCAAGCGGCTGATCTCGGCGTTCTTGGCGGCGATGAACGCCGGCCATGAAAATTCGCGTTGGCCGACCGTCCAGCCGAAGCCGGCAGCCCCGGCGAAATCCTCGGCGTAATGCGCCGCATAGACCATCAGCTTTTTCGGCACGCAGCCGACATTGACGCAGGTGCCGCCGAGATAACGTTCCTCGAAGCAAAGCACCCGGGCGCCATGGCGGGCGGCGATGCGCGAGGCGCGCACCCCGCCCGACCCGGCGCCGATGCTCACCAGGTCGAAATCATAGGTCGTCACGGGGGTCTACTCCATCGGTGAGGTCGAAGCGGGGATACGCTACTTGTCGATCCCGCCCATGCACAGATATTTGATTTCCAGATAGTCATCGACCCCGTACTTGGAGCCTTCGCGCCCAAGCCCGGATTCCTTGACCCCGCCGAAGGGCGCGACCTCGGTCGAAATGAGTCCGACATTGATGCCGACGATGCCGGACTCCAATGCCTCGGCCACCCGCCAGACGCGGCCGATGTCGCGGCTGTAGAAATAGGCAGCGAGCCCGAATTCCGTATCGTTGGCCATGCCGATGACCTCGGCCTCGGTCTTGAAGCGAATGAGCGGCGCCAGGGGTCCGAAGGTCTCTTCCTTGCTGACCATCATGCTCTGGGTGACGTCGGCCAATACCGTCGGCTCGAAAAACAGGCCGCCCAGCTTATGGCGCTTGCCGCCGGTCAGGACGCGCGCGCCTTTCGCGGTGGCATCGGCGATGTGTTCTTCGATCTTAGCAACCGCCGCCGTCTCGATCAGGGGGCCGAGCTGCGCCCCATCCTCGAAGCCGTTGGCGACCTTCAGTTTGGCGACCGCCTTGGCCAGCTTGTCGGCAAAGGCGGTGTAAACGCCATCCTGCACGTAGAAGCGATTGGTGCAGACGCAGGTCTGCCCGGAATTGCGGTACTTGGACTGCAGCGCGCCTTCGATGGCGGCATCGATATCGGCATCGTCGAAGACGATGAAGGGCGCGTTGCCGCCCAGCTCCATCGAGGTCTTCTTCACCGTGCGCGCGCATTGCTCCAACAGCTTCTTGCCGATCTCGGTGGAGCCGGTGAAGGTGATCTTGCGGACCAGCGGATTGGACGTCAGCTCGCCGCCGATGGCCCCGGCCGCGCCGGTCACCACGTTGAACACACCCTTCGGAATACCGGCTAGTTCGGCCAGATCGGCCAGCGCCAGCGCCGAATAGGGCGTCATCGTCGCCGGCTTGACCACCACCGTGCAGCCGACCGCCAGGGCCGGGCCGCACTTGCGCGTGATCATGGCGTTGGGAAAGTTCCACGGCGTGATGGCGCCGACGACGCCGATCGGCTCCTTGACGACGATGATGCGCCGGTCGGCCATATGCGACGGAATGGTGTCGCCATAGACGCGCTTGGCCTCTTCGGCGAACCATTCGATGAACGAAGCGCCATAGGCGATCTCGCCGCGCGCCTCGGTCAGCGTTTTGCCCTGCTCGGCGGTCATCAAGCGGGCCAGGTCTTCCTGATGCGATATCATCAGGTTGAACCACTTGCGCAGGATGGCGGCGCGCTCCTTGCCGGTCTTCGCCCGCCATTCGGGAAAGGCGCGGTTGGCCGCCTCGATGGCGCGCCGGGTCTCCTTGGCGCCCATCTTCGGCACGGTGCCGATGACCGAGCCGTCGGCCGGGTTGGTGACGTCGATGGTCTCGCCCGAGTCGGCGTCGGTCCATTTGCCGTCGATGTAGCACTGCTGGCGAAACAGGCTGGAATCGGAAAGTTTCAACTGCATGATATAGCTCCATCGGTCAGGGCGTCCGAACGGGTACGATACCGGCCCGGACGGCGGGAGTCACCTTCAAGCACCAGCCAGATCCAAAGCGAAACCGCAGCCCCCTCTCCCAGTCCCTCCCACTCGGCGGCTCCGCCGCCAATAGTTCAAAGCCGGCGAAGCCGGCGGGGGGAGGGACAAGGAGAGGGGGAGACGCCGGGAATAAAGTTGACCGATAACCCTACCAACCCCGTCGCCAGGTGGTGCCGCCAGGACCGTCCTCGAGGACGATGCCAAGGGCTGTCAATTCGCCGCGGACCTTGTCAGCAGTGGCGAAATCGCGGGATTTGCGGGCGGCGTTGCGCTGTTCGATGAGGCGGGCTATCTCAGCGTCGTCCGATCCGGCGCCGCCCGGCGGCGTCCAGCGGAACCAGTCTTCGGGGGTTTCAGCCAATAGGCCGAGCAGCCGGCCGCAGGCGAGCAGCCGGCCGGCCAGCCGCGCAATCTCCGCCGCATCCTCGGCCTTGTTCAATTCCGTCGCCAATTCGTGCATGCAGCCGATGGCCTCGGGCGTGCCGAGATCGTCACAGAGCGCGTCGAGCACCGTGCCCGCCGGTTCCACCACCGCCGCCGCGCCACCCTTGCGCAAGGCACCATAGAAGCGATCCAGCATGCCTTTCGCCTGAGCCAATTTGGTGAAGGTGAAATCGAGCGGAGCGCGATAATGGGTCAACAGCAGCACCAGGCGGATGGCTTCGCCCGGCCATTCCTTCAACAGCTCGTTGACGGTGATGAAGTTGCCGAGCGATTTCGACATCTTCTCGCCTTCGACCATCAGATAGCCGTTGTGCATCCAGGTCTGCGCCATGAGATCGGTATGGTTGGCGCAGCGGCTTTGCGCCACCTCGTTCTCGTGGTGCGGAAAGACCAGGTCGATGCCGCCGCCGTGGATGTCAAAGGTTTCGCCCAGGTGCTCGCGGCTCATCGCCGAACACTCGATGTGCCAGCCGGGCCTGCCGCGCCCCCACGGGCTGTTCCAACCGGGCGTTTCGGCGTCCGACGGCTTCCACAGCACGAAATCGGCCGGGTCTTTCTTGTAAGGCGCCACCTCGACCCGGGCGCCGGCGATCATGTCGTCGCGGTTGCGCCCGGAGAGTTGGCCATAGGCCGGCCAGGAGGGAACGTCGAACAGCACGTGGCCTTCCGCTGCATAGGCATGCCCGCCGGCGATCAGCCGTTCGATCATGGCGATCATCTGGGCGATGTGTTCGGTGGCACGTGGTTCCACATCGGGGGGCAGGGCGCCGAGCGCCGCCATGTCGTCATGAAAAACCCGCGCCGTCTCTTCGGTGATATCGCGGATGGAGCGCCCCGATTCCCGGGCCCGCGCGTTGATCTTGTCATCGACGTCGGTGATGTTGCGGACATAGGTAACGCGTGGATAAAGCCGGCGCAGCAACCGGTTGAGCACGTCGAAGACCACCACCGGCCGGGCATTGCCGATATGGGCCAGGTCGTAGACCGTCGGGCCGCAGACATATAGGCGGACGTTGCCCGGATCGAGCGGGACGAACGCCTCGGCGCGGCGGGTCAGCGTGTTGTAGAGCGCTAAAGGCACGATCGTGGCGCTTCCGTCAGATCGAGCGGGTGAAGCCGTTGGTGATCGGATAGCGCCGGTCACGGCCGAAGGCGCGGTGCGAGATCTTCACCCCCGGTGGCGCCTGGCGGCGCTTGTATTCGGCACGGTCGATCATGCGCCAGATGCGGCGCACGGTTTCCCGGTCGTGGCCCAGGGCAACGGCGTCGTCGACAGAACGCTCCTCTTCGATCAGGCAGCGCAACACGGCGTCCAGCCGGTCGTAGGGCGGCAGGCTGTCCTGATCCTTCTGGTTGGGACGCAGTTCAGCCGTCGGCGGCTTGGTGATCACCCGTTCGGGCATAACCCGGCCGGCCGGGCCCAACAGGCCATCGGGCCGATTTTGGTTGCGCCAGCGCGACAGCTCGAAAACCGTGGTTTTATAGACGTCTTTCAACACCGAATAGCCGCCGCACATGTCGCCGTAGAGGGTGGCGTAACCGACCGACATTTCCGATTTGTTGCCGGTGGTCAGCAGCATGGAGCCGAACTTGTTGGACAAGGCCATCAACAGGATGGCACGGGCGCGGGCCTGCACGTTTTCTTCCGTGGTATCGGCCTTGGCGCCGTGGAAGACCTCGGCCAACAGGCCGGAGAAGGCATCCATGGCGGGACCGATGGGGATAGTGTCGAGCCGCGTGCCCAGCAGGCGGGCCACCTCGGCGGCGTCTTCCAGGCTGTCGGTCGAGGTATAGGGCGACGGCATCATCACGCAACGCACCCGATCGGCGCCCAAGGCATCGACGGCGACGGCGGCGCTGATGGCGCTATCGATGCCCCCCGACAGGCCGAGCACGACGCCGGGGAAATGGTTCTTCGCCACATAGTCGTGCAGGCCCAGCACCATGGCCCGATAGATCGCTTCCAACCCCTCGGGCGGAGGAACCATGCGGCCGTTGGCGCAGGCCAGGGCGCCGCCGGCATCGCGTGTCCATTGGCTGATCAGGACTTCGGCCCGCCAAGAAGCCGCCTGCAGCCGCAACGAACGGTCGGCGCCGAGCACGAAGGAAGCGCCGTCGAAGACCAGTTCGTCCTGACCGCCGACCTGGTTGACATAGACCAGCGGCAGGCCCGTTTCGACGACACGGGCGACGCCATGGTTCAGCCGCACGTTCGGCTTGTCGCAATCGAAGGGCGAGCCGTTGAGCACGACCAACAGTTCCGCGCCGGATTCCTGCAAGGTTTCGGCGACATCAGCAAACCACATGTCCTCGCAGATCATCACGCCCAGGCGAAAGCCGCGAAACGGTATGGGGCCGGGACAGGGACCGGCGGCGAACACCCGCTTTTCGTCGAACACCCCGTAATTGGGCAGTTCGTGCTTGAAGCGGGTGGCGGCGATATGGCCGCCGTCGAGCAACAGGGCGGCGTTATACAGCTTGCCGCCGTCGCGCCACGGCGCGCCAATCAGCAGCGCCGGTCCTGAATCGGCGGTTTCGGCCGCCAACATACGCACTTCCTGGGCGATGGCGTCCTGAAACGCCGACTTCAGCACCAGGTCCTCAGGCGGGTAGCCTGCCATCGCCAGTTCGGTGAAGATGACCAGATCGGCGCCTTGAGCACCGGCCTCGGCCCGCGCCGCGCGCACCAAATCGGCATTGGCCGCGACATCGCCCACGGTGGGATTGATTTGGGCCAGCGCGATGGTCAAACGATCCGTCATGGGGGCATTTATAGGTTACGCTCCCAAGCCTGTCACCCGTGCCCGAAGCGGAGCAGACGGCCGGTGTTGCCGCCTGGAATTTCCGCGACCTAACGCTTAGACTGGGCACCCCATGAGCGAAGCATCGCGATTCACCGCCCCTCAGGCCAGCGGCAAGATGGAACCGGCATCCCCGGCGGGACAGCGGGCTTTCACCGACGAGTCTGCCTTTTTCGGCCCGCCGGCCCGCGTCGCCCGCCTGCCGGCAGGCACCGCCTATACCCAAACGGCAGTTCCGGAGGAAAGGGCCGCGCCCGCCCCGGCAGCCGGTTCGGCACCGCGACCGACCTTACCGACGCCGCCAGCACTGTCGCCGCCGCAGTCCCCAGTACCCTCTCCAACCACCCCCGCAACCGCTGTCGGCCCGCCATCCGCCGAACGCGGCCGCCAGTTGGCCGCCACGGTCGTCGGCACCATCCTCCAACGCCTGTCGACCGAAGCGGCGCGCCAGGGCGGGTCGCTGTCGATTGCGGACATCGAGGCGCTGCGACTAGAATTCGAAGGCAAGATCGGGGCGCTGCAAAAGGTCTTCGAACAGTCCTTTGAGGATTACGTCAAGGTGCGCGAACGCGCCGCCCAGGAACAGGCGCGGCGCTATCCCTTCGACCGCCTGATTGTGCAGCGCTTCGCGCCGGTGTTCACCAGCGACGGCGGACCCTCCTTCGCCGAAGGCGGCCTGTCGCGGCGTATGCTGCCCGGGTTTTTCATGGCCATGAACATGCTGCTCGGCCACGACATCATCGACGTCTATCAGGAGCAGTGCCGGCGTTTGGTGGCCCGGGTCAAGGCGGCTCACGGCAATCGGCTCGATTGGGCTGATGTGCATGCCGACGACGAAGCCCGCACCCTTACCAACGACGCGATGGTCACCATGGCCCCGCATTTCGAGGACTTGCGTCGGCGCGGCACCTGGATGGTCGAGTTGATCAACGGTCATCTCGCCCCGCCCGATGTCGCCCGCGAAGGCGCCGGTGTCGAGAACTGGCAGTTGAGCGAACGCGGCTATATTCTGCTGCTCGACGCGCTCTACAGCGACATTCGCGAAAAAATGCAAACCGAAACCGGTCGCCTGCGCCTGACCCGGGCCTATGGCGGCGATACCGTGGCGGCCATCGCCGAGCTGCTAAAATGTCTCGATCAGGCGCTGGCCCACGGCCTGCGACTCAAGGTTTGACGGCCATGCCGCCGGCCCTGTCCGTGACCTCGCCGCAACCGACCCTCGGGTTGCAGCGTATCGCGCCGCTGGCCATGCTCGCGGTTGCCGTCGCAGCGCTGAGCACCGCCTATGTCGCACAATATGCCTATGGCCTTGAACCTTGCGTGTTGTGCCTGTGGCAGCGCGGGCCCTATGGCGCCGTCATCCTGTTATCGATGGCAGCACTGCTCCTCGGCTCCGGACCGCAGGGGATGCGCCGGGTGGCGCTGTTCGTCGGCTTGGGCGGGCTGGCCTTTCTCATCGGCGGCGGCATCGCTTTCTACCACGTCGGCGTCGAGCAGCACTGGTGGGCCTCCATCACGGGTTGCAGCGGCGGGCCGCCCGCCGTGATGACCGTCGACGACCTGCGCGCCGCCCTGGCAGCGCCACCGCCGAAGGCCTGCGATGCCATCGATTGGACCTTCGCTGGCCTGTCGATGGCGAGCTGGAATGCCCTGCTGTCGCCGCTGTTCGCCAGCGCGGCAGGGGTGGCCGGCCTGCGGCTGCTGAAGCGGACAGGACCATGAGCGCGCCGCGCCGCCGGCTGCCGGGCGATCCCGACGACCGCCAATATCTGGAGCGGGTGGTGCGCGTCGATCATGCCGGCGAATATGGCGCCAAGCGAATCTATGCCGGGCAGCTTGCCGTACTTGGCCGGGGGCCAGCTAGCGAGGGACCGGTCGGCGCCGCCATCCGCCACATGGCGGAACAGGAAGAACGCCACCTCGCCGCTTTCGAACGCATCATGGTCGACCGCCGGGTGCGACCGACCGTCCTGCTGCCGCTCTGGCACGTCGCCGGCTTCCTATTGGGCGCCGGCACCGCCATCCTGGGAGAAAAGGCTGCCATGGCCTGCACGGTGGCCGTCGAAGAGGTGATCGACGAACACTATTCGGGCCAGATGGCGGCGCTAGGCGAGGACGAAGTCGCGCTCAAGGCCGACATCGCTCGCTTCCGCGACGAGGAAATCGAGCACCGCGATACTGGCCTCGCCCACGGCGCCACCAGTGCACCGGGCTACGAACCGCTCACCGCCGTCATCAAGGCCGGCTCGCGTCTGGCCATCTGGTTGTCGGAGCGGCTATGAGCCTGCGTGCCTGCCTTACCGCTGTGCTCGCCCTGGCCTGCCTGGTCGGCTTTTCCGGCGTGCCGTTCGATGCCGATGCGGCTGGCGCGACGACGAAAAAGGCGGTGAAAGCGGAACCGCGCAAGGCGGCGCGCAAAGCGGCGGGGATCGAGCAGGTGGCGGTCGGCCTCGGCCCGGCGCTGGACGCGCCGACCAAATGCCTGGCCCTGTCCATCTATTGGGAAGGCCGCTCGGAAATCGAGGCGGGACAGGCAGCGATCGCCCATACCGTGCTCAACCGCACGCGCGACGGCAAATTCCCGCGCGGCGTCTGCGGTGTGATTACCGAAGGCGACAACGACGGTAAGCGCGGCTGCCAGTTCGCCTGGTGGTGCGACGGCAAATCGGACGAACCGAACAATCCGGCCCAGTGGTCCGCCGCCGTCCAAACCGCACGCCAAGCCCTATCCGGCAAACTCGCCGACCCCACCGGCGGCGCGCTTTATTTCCATGGCGACAACGACAACCCCATCTGGTCCAAAACCCGCCAACGCCTGACCCGCATCGGCAATCACGTGTTTTATCGGTGAGGGAGTTGATTGAGCATTGGATGAACGCCATGCGCGAGGCGACAGCAGTTGATGAATTAAATTGAGGCACACTTTAGTGGGTGATAGTCCCACTTTTCACGACAACCAAATCAAAGAACAATCAAACATAAAATGATGGTAACCAAACCCAACCCATCCATTGTCATTATGGTCGCCGCCTATAACGATTGGGAATCCGTAACATCCATCGTACCCCTGTTGGACCGACAATTGAGCGGCCGCTACCAAGGTGTTCGTGTCGTTGTTATCGACGATGGTTCAGCCGAATTCGCTAGTGAAAGCTTGTTTGCCGCGCAGTCCTTCGAAGCGATCGACGAGGTCCGTGTCGTGACCCTTCGGCGGAATTTAGGTAACCAGCGGGCCTTTGCCGTAGGGCTCGGCTATCTGGCCTCGGAAGTTGAATTCGACATTCTCGTGTTGATGGATTCGGACCACGAAGACAAGCCGGAATACGTGCCGCTCTTGATCGATCAGGCCATCCGCGAGGGCAACAAGGTCGTTTTCGCCGAACGCACGCAGCGTTCGGAAGGCCGTCGATTTCAGATGTTTTATGCAATCTACAAGACGCTCTACGCCGTTCTCACAGGCGCACCCATTTCCTACGGGAACTTCAGCGCCATTCCTTCAATCCTGGTCAAACGCATCGCCAGCATTTCGGAAATCTGGAATCATTTTCCTGCGGGTATCATGAAGGCCCGCGTTCCCTATTCCTCGATTCCATCTGAGCGCGGGACGCGCAAGCATGGGACCAGCAAGATGAACCTGGTCAACTTGGCCATTCATGGGCTGAGTGGACTTGCCGTGCACGCCGATGTTGTAAGCGTACGTTTCACCTTGGGTCTGGTCCTTTTCGCGGCAATCTCCGCAGCGGGTATTGCTGTTGTCGTTCTGAAGAGATTCCTGTTTGACGATTTTGTGTTGGGTTGGTCGTCGCAAGCCGTCCTGGCGCTGCTCGGCATCTTCTCGCAATTGCTGATTGCCGCGGCCTTGGTCGTCTTTCTGGTGCTGGCATCGCGCAATCAACGCAATATCATTCCAGCCTGGGACTACCGGAAGTTTTTGATGGACGTCCGTGCGGTGTATCCGATAGTCGACGTCGGAGAACACCCCCCCCTCGGCAACCGGTTCCCGTGAGTAGCGCTTTAGGTCTGCGTGTATAAAAACAGTAAACAGCTTCTTGCCATATCAACGATATGTGGGGCATCAGCCTGCATCGTCTTGATGGCGATTCGGATCGAGTCCGCAGTTTCTCTGACGATTCCGCTGCAGCTCATTACCAGCGGCTGGGAACAGCAGCCCCTTTACGACATATGGCGAGTCCTTGGCGGGGAAAGACTCTATACCGATACGAAGGAGATCCCCTTCGTTATCGCCTTCTACAACTGGCTCTTCTACGCCACCTACGCGCTCTACGCTAAAGCGGTCATGACCGCCCTTGTCCTCGACGAAGCCTGGTTGCCGACGGTCTTGCGCAGCTTCACGCTGATCGGCCTGTTCGCCGGCACAGCCATCGCCTACTGGACGTTCGTCCGGATGGCTGATCTGCGTGACCCGACGGAGAGAGCTCTCGGCCTCGGCTGCGCAGTCCTCCTGTTTTTCGGTCCACTCGTCGGCTTCTGGGGCTTCACCGTGCGACCCGATATCTGGGCGCTAGTTTGCGAAATTCTGGCCGTGCTGCTGTTCTGGTCGCTGTATTCGAGCCGTCCTGTGGCCGGGATCGTCCTCGCAGCGGCATGCTTGTTCGCAGCCTGGGCCTTGAAACAGTCCAACATCGTGACGACCGTGGTCATCGGCCTGTACCTGCTGAGAAGCCGGCCGAGATGGCACGTCGTGCTGTATTCGGTGCTGTTGATCGCCGGCTATGCTGTGACGTTCGCGATAGGCGGAAAGGACCTTGCCCGTTCGCTTCTCCATACGGCGGAGGTCAACTGGAACCCGGGCGATGTGTTCCACATTGCTGTCAACTTCGCGGCAAAATCAGTGCCGACCTTGCTCGCTGTTGCCGCTCTGGCCGTCGTTGTCTTACGGGACGCTACCACTCGCCGGGTGTTGCTGCGCGCTCCGGCCTCCCGATTTGCCATGCTCGGGCTGGTGGTCGCCATCCTGCTTACCGTTCCCGGGACGGCAAAGGAGGGGGCCGCGGAGAACTATTACTTCCCGGTCTCATTCTTCCTGGCCTTGACCGCCCTGCTCGGCCTGCGCGCCGTACGATCGGCCGCAGGACGGTACGCACCCATCGTAGCGTGGGCGGCCAGCCTTGGCTGGGGCGCCCTCATTGTCGCCATCGCCATGGTCATGTTCGGGCTCCAGGGAGTCCGCTCAGTGGCGTTTCAGCACACGCTATACACAGCACGAGCGGCGTGCCTGGCCGATCTTCCAAAGCCTGTGCTGACGGACGATCAATACCTGTCACTGCCTTGGATGAACGCGTCGCGCCCATCATTCATCCTGAACTACAACTACCAGCACCAACGCGCCGCAGGTATCGATTTCGAAGCTGGTGGCATCGCCGGACTCATCGGACAACGGTACTTTGCATCCCTCGCCTTGTCGCATGCGGAGGCAAAGCACGATGGCGCTACGCTCAGCGACTATGACAGGAATCCAGACCCCTGTGCCGGCCTCACCATCTGGCTCAGGAAGGGTTAGCAGCCCGGACCGGACTCGCTGACCGGACGGGGATTGTCCAATCGGTGTGCCGGGGTCATGACGCCGGTTACCATCGACTGCAGCTTCTGATATCCCCGACGCAACGCGAACTTGCTGGCCAGCAGCCAGCGCTGCATCGCTACTTCGATGCAAAAGTCATAGTAATTATGGCGGAAGCGCCATTTAGCGATGGGGTGGTAGAGCGTGAAGCAGAAGCGCAGAAGCGCCGAGTTACCGAACTTGTAACCGACGTTCTTATTGTGGAACTTGGACACGAAACTGATCGCCTCGAGCCAGTCGATATATTCCTTCCCTGCCCAGCTCCGATAGTGGCGCAGCCATGAATCGAAGTCCATATGGCCCCACTCTTCCAGCGATTGGGGCTCCTTGAAGCCCTGTCCCAGGGCATCCTTGTAAAAGGGCGTGCCGATGATCGGCATGAAATTGAAGATCAGGCAATAAGCATTGGGATTCACGGTCTCCAACTCCACCGCGAAGCGCAAGCTGTCCATGATATCTTCCTTGGACTCGAACGGGAATCCGACAATCAGGGTGTACTTCACCTTGATGTCGTAGTTCGCCAGCTTCTGATTGACCTCGCGCATCTCGCCGATGGTCTCAGCCTTGTTGATGAGCGCCAGGGTCTTTTCATTGCCCGTCTCGATGCCGATCTCAAGCGAATGGCAGCCGGAACGGGCTAACAGGTCCCACTCCTCGTCGTTGAGCTTACATAGGGTATCGGCACGGACACCGAGTGTCGACCACTTGAGGTCGCCCTCGAACTCACCAAGGCCCTTGAGACTCTCGATGAATCGCTTCTTGCTGCCCGGGAAATAGTCGTCCTGGAAATAGATCATGCCGACGTTCTGGACTTCGTAAAGATGGCGCACCTTCTCCAGCACGACCCTAGACGAGTAGCCGCGCCACTTGCCTTCGTTAATGACCGGATCGGAGCAGAACTTGCAGCGATAAGGACAGCCGCGCGAGGTGTTCAGTGTCGCCGACCGACGGCCGTCCTTCAGATGGAAGACGGAATACTTGTCGAAATCGATCAGGTGGTAGGGCAGCGGTGGCAGGGAATCCATATCCCTGATGATATCGGCCGTGCCGTTCTTGCGCACGAAGGTGAAGGCGCCGCGATCGCCCCTTTCTGTCACTTCGAGCTCACCGGCGTTTGAGGTTATGCCGGTATTGGTCTTATAGACGACGCCGCGCAGGTCGCCGACCGGAACGCCATCGCGCAGGCGCTCGAACAACTCGCAGAACACATACTCGCTATCGCCGACCACGGCGTAGTCGATCAGCGGATGCCTGACGGTCTGTTCGGGGACCAGCGTCGCATGGATACCGCCTCAGCACAGGGGTATATGCGGGTACTTTTCCTTCAGCAGCTGTGACAGCCGCAGCGCATATTTGACCTGCTCGCCAGTGATCGCGCTCAACCCGAAGATCACCGTCTCCGGCCCGACGGCCCGATCCAGCTCCGCTTCGAAGTTCGGCGATGTACGCTGATCGAGGGTGACCACGTCGTAGCCCTTGGCAACAGGAACAGAGGCCACCGACAAGAGCGATTCGGGATAGCGAATCGACATCTCGTCCCAACTGCCGGTATAGGGCTGCACCAGTACGATTTCGGCCATGTTGTATATACCATCCCTCTAGTTAGGCTCGAAACGCGGTAAAACGAACTACATTGAGTGATGCCTGACGCATGTTCAAAGGTAACCGCATATCACAGAACATAAAATAAAAACAGCTTTCGGATACTGCCCATAGCGGCCGCAGCTTGATCACATTTTCAAAGATTTGACCTTCCGCGACAACCGCAAAGCCAAGACTGACAAACGAAGCCATTGGGCTGATCCCGCATCAAATGGAGGGGCCGGAAGGCGGCCTCGGTGTGATCCGGTAACAAGTATTACTTTCCGCGCCACTTTCCCGCAGTGACGTCTCCGCCGCAAGAATGGCTCGGGTGATGGCAATGGCGTCGGCGATATGATCGCGATCGACCGTTCCGCCGCGGACCAAATCCAGAAAAGCGGCCACCTCCCGCGTCAGCGGCAAGTCTGCCTCGTACGCCGGATAGGTAATTTCCCCCTTTGCTGCATACAGGGTCAGCTTGCGTTGCGCGGCATCGTCGAAGACGAGTGTCGCGTTGTCCCCGGCAACAACCATGCGCCGGCACCGGTACGGAGACAGCCAGGACGTCGTTGCAACCAGAGATGTGGCACCGAAGCGAAACCGCGTCACGGCCGCTTGTGATTGCATGCCCCCGGCAAGGCTCCATGCAGAAATGCTTTCCGGTTCCTTTCCGAACATCCGTCGCGCCATGGAAAGTATATGGGGCAGCCAGTCCCAGAGGACGGATTCACCGGCTCGCGGTCTGCCATTCATCCATTCGCACATGACATAACGGAGCAATCCAAGCGCATGAATCAATTTGCATGTCACATGAAATGCCGGATTATAAAGATGGATATGACCAACAAAAATCGGCGCGCTAAATCGGATTGCGGCGTCACGGATGCATTCAGCATCGGCAATCGATAGCGCCATTGGCTTTTCGATGAATGTCGCAATGCCGCGTTCGATGAATGGCAAGGCCAGTTCCACATGCGTGGCACTCGGCGTCGCAATGAAAACACCATCGAGGTCCGCAGGAACCCCGGCTCCACGCGGAATCACGGATACGGAGACATCAGCGAAAGATTGCAGCGTCCGATGAATATTGCGTCCCCACGGGCCATAACCCAGCAGACCAAGCTGTAAGGTCTTATTGACAGCCGTAGCGCACCTCATCCATGGATCATGTCTGGTAACTCGCCTGCTCGCGCGCCCAAGCTATGAAGCGCGACAGCCCGTCGCGCAAATCGACCTTCGACGTATAGCCAAGGTCCAGTGCCGCCTTGGCCAGGTCCGGGCATCGGCGCTGCGGCTCGCCGGCCGGATAGGTTTCCGGATAGGCAATGTGTTCGAGCGACGCGCCCGGCACCAATTCGGAAAATATCTGGGCCAGATCGTGCATGGAAATCTCGCTATCCGCATTGCCGACGTTGTAAGCCTCGCCCGGCTTGCCTTTCAGCAGCGTCTTGAGAAATCCCGAGATTGCATCCGTGATATAGCAGAATGTGCGTGTCTGCCGGCCATCGCCATGGACGGGTAGCGGCTGGCCCTTCAGCGCCTGATACGTAAACATCGGGACGACGCGGCGGTCATTGTGCTTCATGCCGGGACCGAACACGTTGAACGGCCGCACAAT
Organism: Asaia bogorensis; assembly: GCA_945878455.1. Lineage (GTDB taxonomy): Bacteria > Pseudomonadota > Alphaproteobacteria > Rhodospirillales > CAMCUA01 > CAMCUA01. Next base: position 14,984 of record CAMCUA010000027.1, read on the forward strand.
CGTCACCGGCACCCCGTAACGTTGCTGATAGACGGTTGAGATCGTCTCGCCCAGGCGTTTGGATTCGTCGTAGCAAGCGCGCGGCCCAACGCTCGAAACATAGCCGTGATAGGTCTCCGGCGTCGGTACCGAGCCTGGGTCGGGATCGCCGTAGATTTCGCTGGAGCTGAAGAAAAGAAATCCCTGTAGCCCCGAGTTCTTGCGGGCGAGTTCCAAGAGGTTCTTCGTCCCCAGGACCGCGCTGTCGATCGTCTCCAGCGGATACTTCATGTAATAGACCGGGGAAGCCACGCCGGCGGCATGGATGATGAAATCCAGATCCTCACGCACCGGCAGCGGATAGGAAACGTCGGCCCATACCTCCACGATATTCGGGTCGCGTGCGCCGCTGTCATGGAGCGCCCCCTGATCGCCGGTAATGTAGTTATCGGCCGAAATGACCTTGCACGGCCGGGCCAGGACACCGTCGTTGAGCCGGCGAAAAACGGCGATGAAATGCCGCCCAAGGAACCCCGCGCCGCCGGACAAAAGTACGGTCCTGCCGGAAAGAAGATGCGCATCCGCGCCGAGATTCTCGATGATCCTCTCGACGTCTTCCCGAATGAGTTCCCGCGATAACGTGACGATGATGTTGCCCCTATGAATATCATGAAAATTCTGTTAGAGGCGAAGCGGTGAACATGCGACTGACGCCGCCGCTTACTCTACTTCGCGCGGTGGGATGGGTAGCAGATACCGATATGCACCCGCCGTCTTTTTCCGTATGTCATCGAGATACTCGTAAGCAAAGACCACAAGCAGGTCTACCGGGTTGTCATCCAGATGCTGCTTGGGGACGACGGGAATGTGGGTGCCGGGCGTATACTTGTTCTGTTTCAGCGGACTGTCGTCAACGGTAAAGGCAATCAGCGACGGGCCAATCTTGCCATAGTTGCAGATCGTCGAGACCCGCGCTGGCGCGCCATAGCCCGCGACCCTAACGTTCGCTTTCTTATAACCTTCCAAAAGCGCGCGAAAGGCGGCGATCTGGACATCGACCTCACGACCGAACGCCGCCAGTCGGGCGAACGTCAACAGCTCATCTTCCTCGGCGAGTTGGGCGATCACGTTGGCCGAGGGTCCGTCGCCTTGCCCCTGGCGCCGAACGTTCACCTGCAGCGAGCCGCCGTGCGGCTCAATATGCTCTACGTCAGCGATATACATGCCATGCTGTTCGAACAGCTTCTGCAAGGAGGTCAGCGAATAATAGAATATCCTGTCCAGGTAAAATCGCTCGAACTGGATATTTTTTAGGATATTACCGATGTATTCGACCTCGATGATGAACCGCCCGTCATCGGACAGCAGTCGTTTCACCACGTCGATGAAGGCGTGCGGATCTTCCAAATGGGTGAACACGCTGCTGGCGACAATAACATCGGCCCGGCCGTAAGCGCGTTCCACCTGCAAGGCGGTCGGCACGTCGAAGAACGAGGTGATCGTCGTCAGGCCTTGGTCGTTGGCAATCTTGGATACGTTGATGGATGGCTCGATACCAATGGCCTTCACGCCCCGCTCCTTCAACGGCTTGAGTAGGATACCGTCATTGGAACCGATATCGACGACGAATTGGGCGGATGCCAGCTTGTCGGCGAGGCTTTCGAAATGCCGGACCAAGCCGGCGTTTACCGATGAAAGGTAGTAATAGTCCTCGAACATCCGTTGACGGGAAATGATGGTTCCCAGCTGGACATTCTTGCACATCTCGCAGAACAAAACCGAGAGGGGGAAAAAATCCTCCGATTCAAACTGATCCGGGGTTGGATATTTGTTGGCCAACGGCTGCGAGCCCAAATTGAGGACCTCGACAAGATCGCGGTGACCGCATAACAGACACATCATGAGATCCGACATACTCCAAATGTAGGGGCAGAATACCGCCAAGCCGTTGCCGCAGACCCGGCATCATCGTCGAGAAGAAGGCCGCCTGGCGCGGCGGCTCAGTCTAAGTCGCTGCACCGATTCTGAGAAGCCCCAACCTGGCGCGCACGCAAGCTCTTCATACCTCACCCCCCGCGGCTTCGCCCCAGGCGGGCCAAGCCACTGATCACCCCGCGCAGGGTGCGCACCTCCTGTTCGGTGAGCCCGGCGCGTTGGAACAGGTTGCGCAGGTTGCGCACCATGATCGGCCGCTTCTCCTGCACATATAGAAAGCCGCAGGCGTCGAGTTCGCTTTCAAGTTGGCCGAACAGACCTTCCAGTTCGGCCTTGGTCGCCCCCCGGGTGGCGGAGGGCATGGTCAAGGTTGTGCCCGGCGTCGCATCGGCGGCGAGAAACCATTCGTAGCCGATCAGCAACACGCATTGGGCAAGGTTGAGCGAGGTAAAGGCCGGGTTGAGCGGCACCGTGACGATGGCGTCGGCCAAGGCCGCGTCGTCGTTATGCAGGCCGCGCGATTCCTTGCCGAACAGCACCCCACAGCGGCTGCCGGCAGCGCTGCGGGCGCGGATCTCGCTGGCAGCCGTGCGCGGTGTCAACACCAGCTGCGTGGTGTGCCGCGCCCGTGCCGTTGTCGCCACCACATAGTGCAGATCGGCCACGGCCTCGGCGGTGGTGGCAAACAGGCGGGCCGTGTCGACGATATCGGTGGCGCCGGCCGCCGTCGTCCGCGCCCGAGGATTGGGCCAGCCGTCGCGCGGACGCACCAGGCGCAAATCGGCAAGGCCGCAGTTCATCATGGCGCGCGCCACCATGCCGATGTTGTCGCCGAGCTGCGGATCGACCAGGATGACGGCGGGTGCCGGGGCTGCACTATCCGCAACGGCCATGTCCGTCGGCTGTTCCATCGCCGTGCTCACGCCGCGGCGGCGATGGCGCCGTCGCGAAACAGTTTGTAGACGATGGAATCGCGCAGCGCGTTATAGGAAGCGTCGATGACGTTGGTCGACACACCGACGGTCGACCAGCGTGCGCCCTGGCTGTCGGCCGATTCGATCATCACCCGGGTGACCGCCGCCGTCGCTTCGTGCGGGCTGAGGATGCGTACCTTGTAATCGACCAGGCGCAAATCGCGCAGCTCCGGATAGATCGGCAACAGCACCTTGCGCAGCGCCGCGTCGAGCGCGTTGACCGGGCCGTTGCCCTCGGCCACCGCCATGAACGGCGCAGCGCCGACGGACAACTTCACCGTCGCCTCGGACAGGGTGATCAACTCGCCCCGGGCGTTCCAGCGCCGCTCGTCGATGACGCGATATCCGGCCAAGCGGTAGTATTCGGGTACGCCGCCCAAGGCGTGGCGGGCTAAGAGTTCGAAGCTGGCCTCGGCACCGTCATAGGCATAGCCATCGAATTCCCGCGACTTCACGTCCTCGATCAAGCGGGCCAGGCGCGGGTTTTGCGGATCGACGTCGAGACCGATTTCGCGAAAGCGCGCCAACACGTTGGAGCGCCCCGACTGGTCGGAGACGACGATGTGACGGCGGTTGCCGACCAGGGCGGGATCGATGTGCTCGTAGGTGCGTGGATCCTTTTCCACCGCCGAGACATGCAGCCCGCCCTTGTGCGCGAAGGCCGACTCGCCGACATAGGCGGCATGCCGGTTGGGTGCCCGGTTCAGCCGTTCGTCGAGCAGGCGCGAGACATGGGTGAGCTGGGCCAGACCCTTGGCGTCGAGGCCGGTGCGATAGTCCATTTTTAGCATCAGCGAGGGGATGACGGCGATCAGGTCGGCGTTGCCGCAGCGTTCGCCGAGACCGTTGATCGTACCTTGCACCTGACGAACCCCCGCCTGTACAGCGGCCAGGCTGTTGGCAACGGCGTTGCCGGTATCGTTGTGGGCATGGATGCCGAGCCGCTGGCCGGGAATCTGGCGGGCCACCGCGGCGACGATGTCCGTCACCTCGTGCGGCAGGGTGCCGCCATTGGTGTCGCACAGCACGATCCAACGGGCGCCGGCAGCGAAGGCCGCCTTAACGCAGGCCAGCGCGTAATCGGGATTGGCTTTGAAGCCGTCGAAGAAATGTTCGGCGTCGAACATCGCTTCGTCCTTGCGCGCCGTGGCCAGCGCCACCGATTCGGCAATCATGGCCAGGTTTTCCGCCCGCTCGATGCCCAGCGCCACATCGACGTGAAAGTCCCAGGCCTTGCCGACCAGACAAGCACAAGGCACGCGCGGTGCCAGCACGGCGGCCAGGCCGGGATCGTTGCCAACGCTGCGCCCGGGACGGCGGGTCATACCGAAGGCGGTCAGTCGGGCCCTGTGTAACGTCGGCGGATCGGCGAAAAAGGCATCGTCGGTAGGATTGGCCCCGGGCCAGCCACCTTCGACGTAATCGATGCCGACGCGGTCGAGCTCGCGGGCGATCGCCAGCTTGTCGGCGACGCCGAAATCGACACCCTGGGTCTGCGCCCCGTCACGCAGCGTGGTGTCGAACAGAAAGATGCGCCTGTCGTCGTTCATCGTGTCATCCACCGCCAGGCCGCACCCATTTTAAGGCGCGCCGGCCCAAGAAGGCCGGGAGAATGCGCAACTCCGGCCCGCTTCACAAGGAATTCCAGCCCGTCGCTCCGATAGAATCCGTCGCTCCGATGTTGACGCCGCCGCGGTGGCGGCTATCATCGGCCCGCCGTTCGACACGGCGAGCCCTTGTGGCGGAATTGGTAGACGCGGCAGACTCAAAATCTGTTGTTTATATCTGTTGTGGTTAATACCGAGCTACCTACAGTGATAACGCCTGTGCTGTTTGCTATAGTGGCTGCTGCTGTACCATCAGCTGCTTTGATAGCACCTGTGTCTAAAGATGTGTTTGCTTTGATAATACCA
>CAMCUA010000028.1 GCA_945878455.1 Asaia bogorensis
GACTGGGCGGCGACCGGCAGCGAACCGCCCCCGGCGAAGGGACGATCCGGCGCCGCCGGCGAACCGATTAGCAGATAGAGCAGGATCGCAGCGAGCGGCGCGGCGACGGCAGCGGCGATGACGATGGCACGCTCAGGCGGCGTCGCCACGGTCAGGGCGGCCTGGCGGCGGTCGGCCAGGGCTAGGATGCGGCGCTGAATTTCAGCCGTGGCGGCGGCGGCCTGTTCCTCGCCGATCAGACCCCGGTCGCGGTCGCGCAACACTTCGTCCAACTGATCGCGATAGACGCGCACATCGTAGGACGCCCGGTCGCCGCGCAACGGTGTGGCGCGCAAGGCCAACAACAACAGCCCGCCGAGAGCCAGGCCGATGCCGGCAATGGCGATCCACAGGCCGGTCACGAGCGTTTCTCCACGGGGCCGTCTTCGGCGAGCAATGCAGCGATGCGGCGTTGCTCATCGGGGCTGAGCGCCACCGGGCCGGCCACCGGGGCGCGGCGCAAGCGGCGAAAGTAGGCAAACAGGACGAACAAGCCGCCGGCGCCGATCAGCGCCGGACCGAGCCACAGCACCAAGGTGGTGCCCTTGAACGGCGGATCGAGTAGGACGAAATCGCCGTAACGGGCGACGACGTAATCCAACACCTCGCGGTCGCTGTCGCCGCCGACGAGCCGTTCGCGCACGATGACGCGCAGGTCGCGGGCGAGTTCGGCATTGGAATCGTCGATCGACTGATTCTGGCAGACCAGGCAGCGCAGGTCGCGGCTGATGTCGCGGGCGCGGGTTTCGAGCAAGGGATCGCGCAGGATCTCGTCGGGCTGCACAGCAACCGTCGATACTGGCAATAACAGCGTGAAGGCCAGCACGGACACCAGCATGGTCAAGCGCGTCATGAACCCAACTTCCGAATCGCCGGCAGGATTTCTTCCTCGAGCACCCTGGGCGTCATCGGCCCGACGTGTTTGTGGCGGATGACGCCATCGGGCCCGACGATAAAGGTTTCCGGCACGCCATAAACCCCCCAGTCGATGCCGATGCGGCCGCTTTCGTCGACGCCGATGGCGGCATAGGGATCGCCGAGTTCGAGCAGCCACTTCTTCGCCGCTGCGGGCTTGTCCTTGTAGGCAATGCCATGGACCGTGGCGACGCCCATGCGGGCCAGCCGCTCGACCACCGGATGTTCGGCCCGACACGGCACGCACCAGGAGGCAAAGACGTTGACCACGGTCACCTTGCCGATGAAATCGGATGTGGCGAGGCCCTTGTCGCCGCGCCCCGACAGCGGCGGCAGCGCGAACGACGGCGCCGGCTTGCCGATCAAGGCCGAAGGCACGACGTTGATCGTCTTGTCGCCGCTTTCAATCATGCGCAGATAGGCGAAGAAAACACCGGCGAGCAGCAGCAGCGCGGTCAGCGGCAGAATATAGGACAGGCGGGCCATCGATTCAAGCCCTCGCAGCCGCCGCGCCGGCCCGCACCGTCGCCGGGGCGCCGACGCGCAAACGCCGGTCGGTAAGGCTGACCAGGCCGCCCGCGACCATGACCAGCAGGCCGGTCCACATCCAGGCGACCAGCGGATTGAAGTAGATGCGCGTCACGTAGGCGCCGTTGCCGGCGGCATCGCCGATCACCGCGTAGAGATCGCCCAAGAAGGTGGGATGGATCGCCGCCTCGGTGGTCTGGCTCTGTTCCACCGGATAGTTGCGCTTTTCCGGATAGAGGGTAGCGAAGACCGCGCCGTCCTTGCGCACGGTGAAGGTGCCGCGGTCGGCGATGTAGTTCGGCCCCTGGACACGGCGCGCGCCTTCGAAGGTGTATTCGTAGCCGCCGACGGCGACCTTGTCGCCCGGGTGCATGGACTGCACGCTTTCCGTCTTCCAGGCCGACGAAGCAGTGACGCCGGCAACGACGACGGCGAAGCCGGCATGGGCCAGGGTCATGCCGAAGGCCGAACGCGGCAGGCGAGCCAGCCGGCGCAGGCTGTCAGCAAAGGGAGCGCGGCCGAGCTGGATGCGCCCGGCGAATTCGCCCAGCGTGCCAATGAACAACCAGGCGGCCAGCCCCATGCCGAGACCGGCCAGGACCGTGCCGCGGTCATAGAACAGCCAAGTGGCGAGCAGGACGGTGACGGCGATGGCGATGGCCACGTGCAGGCGCTGCAACGCGCCGGCCACGTCACCGCGCTTCCACGGCAACAGCGGCCCGATGGCCATGACGGCGATCAGCGGCACCATGAGGGGCACGAAAACGGCGTTGAAAAACGGCGGGCCAACGGAAATCTTGCCGCCGCCAACGGCATCGAGCAGCAAGGGATAGAGCGTGCCGAGCAGCACCGCGGCGGTGGCCACGGTGAGCAGCAGGTTGTTGACCACCAAACCGCCTTCGCGCGACACCGGGCGGAACAGGCCGCCCCCCTGCAACGACGGGCCACGCCAGGCGAATAGAGCGAAGGCGCCGCCGATGTAAATCGCCAGCAGGCCGAGGATGAAGCTGCCACGCGACGGATCGCTGGCGAAGGTATGCACTGAGGTGAGAATGCCCGAGCGCACCAGGAAGGTACCCAACAGGCTGAAGGCGAAGGCGAGGATAGCCAAGAAGACGGTCCAGCCTTTCAGCGTGTCGCGCTTCTCGACGACGATGGAGGAATGCAGCAAGGCGGTGCCGGCCAGCCAGGGCATGAAGGAGGCGTTCTCCACCGGGTCCCAATACCACCAGCCGCCCCAGCCGAGTTCGTAATAGGCCCACCAGGAACCGAGCCCGATGCCGGTGGTGAGGAAGGCCCAGGCGGCGAGCGTCCAGGGCCGCACCCAACGCGCCCAGGCGGCATCGACGCGGCCTTCGATCAGGGCCGCCATGGCGAAGGAAAAGGCCATCGAGAAGCCGACGTAGCCGAGATAGAGGAATGGTGGATGGAAGGCGAGGCCGGGGTCCTGCAACAGCGGGTTCAAGCCCTGCCCGTCCGGCGGCGCCGGCAGCAAGCGCTGGAAGGGGTTCGAGGTGAACAGGATGAAGGCGAGGAAGCCGACGGCCAGCAGCGCCTGTACCGCCAAAGCGCGCGCCCGCAGGGCCGGCGGCAGGTTGTTGCCGAAGAGGGCGACGGTGGCGCCGAAGGTGGCGAGGATCAATACCCAGAGCACCATCGAGCCTTCGTGGTTGGCCCAGACGCCGCTGATTTTATAGATCATCGGTTTGGCCGAATGGGAATTGAGCGCCACGTTGAGCACGGAAAAATCCGAGGTGACGTAGGCGTGGGTCAGCGCCGCGAAGGCAGTGGCGATGAGCAGCCATTGACCGATGGCCGCCGGACGGGCCAGGGCCATCCAGGGAACGACGCCGCGCGCCGCGCCGATTAGCGGCAGCGTGCCCTGCACCACGGCGACGCAGAGCGCCAGCACGAGGGCGAAGTGACCGATTTCGGCGATCATCGCTTGACCTCCTTGGGTGCCACGGGTTGCTGCCACTGGCCGGACTTCTTCAAGGCCTCGGCGACTTCCGGCGGCATGTAGTTTTCATCGTGCTTGGCCAGCACCTCGCTGGCGCGAAAGACCCCGTTCTGCCAGGTGCCTTCGGCGACGATGCCTTGGCCCTCACGGAACAGGTCGGGCAGGATGCCGCGATAGACGACCGGCACGGCGGTGGCAAGATCGGTGACGCGGAAGGTGGTAACGGCGCCGCCGTCGGCCTTGCCGACGCTGCCTTCCTCGACCAGGCCGCCGAGGCGCAGGCGACGCTCCGGCGTCAATTCGCCTTGTTTGGCGAGAACCTCGGTCGGGCTGAAGAAAAAGACGATGCTGTCTTCGAACGCGTTCAGCACCAGGGCGACGGCGATGCCGAGCAGCAGCAGGCCCAAGGCGACGAAGGTCAGACGCTTGTGCTTACGCTTCACGGGGCGGACTCCGTTCGGCCGACTCGACGGCCGCCAGTTCGGCTTCGGCGGCGGCGAGCCGGCGGCGGCTGACGACGAACAAGGCGGCCAGCACGGTGGCGACCACGGCATAGGCCGGCCAGACAAAGCCGGCGTAGCCACCCATGGTCAGAAATTCGCTCATGCGGTCCATGTCGCCCCTATCAACCCTGCGTCTGGCGCAGACGGAGGGCGCGCAGGCGCCGGTCGATCAGTTCGGCGCGCAAGCGCAGCAGCAGCACCCAGATGTAATAGGTGGTGAAGGCCAGCGCCATGAGCAAGAGCGGCAATAGCATGCTGGGATGAATCGCCGGACCGGCGAGTTTCACCACGCTGGCCGGCTGATGCAGGGTGTTCCACCAGTCGACCGAGAACTTGACGATAGGCACGTTGACGAAGCCGACCAGGGCGAGCACGGCGGCGGCGCGCGCCCCGCGGGTCGGATCGTCGAAGGCGTTATAGAGCGCCAGATAGCCAAGATAGAGAAAGAACAGGATCAGCACCGAGGTCAGGCGCGCATCCCAGACCCACCAGGTGCCCCACATCGGCTTGCCCCACAGCGAGCCGGTGACCAGCGCCAGCAGGGTGAAGCAGGCGCCGATCGGCGCCGTCGACTTGGCGACCACATCGGCCAGGGGGTGGCGCCAGATCAGCGCCACGGCGCTGGCCAGCGCCATGTTGGTGTAGCAGAACAAGGCCATCCAGGCCGACGGCACATGTACGTACATGATGCGCACGGTGTCGCCCTGCTGGTAATCGGCCGGCGAGGCGAGCAGCCCGAGATAGAGGCCGACGGCGAGTCCGGCCACGGTCAGGCCGGCCGCCCAAGGCTGGACCACCGCCGCCAGACGCAGGAAGCGGGCGGGATTGGCGAGCCGGTGAAGCGTGCTGCTTTGCGCCATGGCCGCCTATCTAGCCCGCCGTGGCGGGTTTTTCCAGCACGGGCTTGGGTTCTTTTTGGCCTTCGCAGGAAAGTGAAAAAGCAGAAGGGGTTTTGCAGGAGATCGGGAGATGGGCGTGGGGATGCGGGTGCGTTGCGACAAGGACCGCAGATCGCCGGCGCCCTCCCGCATCGCCAAGCCTGTCTCCTCATTCCCCATTGTTACGGCCTCGGCCGCCTATTCCAAACCTTGGCGCAAGGCGGCGGCGGCGGCCCAGGTGCAGAGGGGGAGCGCGGCCAACAGCAGGGCGGCCAGGATCAGCAGATGCGGGCGGGCCGAGAAGCCGCCGAGGGCGGCATCCACCGCGGCGACGCCAAAGATCAGCACCGGGATGAACAGCGGCAGCACCAGGAGCGACAGCAGCACGCCGCCGCGCCGGGCCCCCAGGATCAGGGCAGCGCCGACGGCGCCGATCAGGCTCAGCGTCGGCGTGCCGAGCAAAAGCGCCAGCAGCAGGAGGGCAAGACCGTCGCCCGGCAGGTTGAGCAGCACGGCCAACAGTGGTGCCGCGACGATCAGCGGCACCCCGGTGGTCAACCAGTGGGCGGCGACTTTGGCCAGCACGACGACCTCGAGCGCCACCGGCTCGAGGGCCATGAGTTCCAGGCTGCCGTCTTCCTGGTCGGCCTGGAACAGGCGTTCGAGCGACAGCATGGCGGCGAGCAAGGCGGCGACCCAAATGACGCCGGGGGCAACGCGCGCCAGCACGCCAGGCTCCGGCCCGACGCCGAAGGGAAAGAGCACGACGGCAAGCACGAAGAAGGCGACGACCATCAGGCTGTCGACACCCTGACGCACGGCCAAGCGCAGGTCGCGGCCAAGGATGACGGCGAAGCGGTTCATGCCGGCACGCCCGGGTGTTCGTCGAGCGACAGGCGAAGGACACCGTCGAGACCAAGGTCCGCGTGGGTCGAGGCGACGACCATGCCGCCCTGCGCCCGATGCAGGGTAATCAGGGCGCGCAAGGATTCGGTGGCGGTTGAATCGAGCGCCGTCGTCGGCTCGTCGAGCAGCCAGAGGGCGGCGGGGGCGACCGCCAGACGGGCCAGATTGACCCGGCGGCGCTGGCCGGCAGACAGGTAGCGTCCGGGAATGCCGGCCAGCCGGCCGATGGCGAAGGCATCGAGGGCGGCGACGACCGCCGCAGCGGCGACCGCCCGGCCGGCGCGCAAGGCAGCCCAGAAGGCGAGATTTTCCGCCACCGTCAGGGCCGGCTTCAGCGGATCGGCGTGGCCGACGTAAAGCAGCCGGGCGCGATGGGCATCGGGATCGTCGACGACAGGCGCGCCATCCCAGGTCAAATCCCCCGCCGCCGGCCGGGCGAGACCGGCCAGCAGGCGCAGCAAGCTCGACTTACCGCTGCCGTTGGCGCCGCCCAGCACCAGGGCCTGCCCGGCATCGAGGGCGAAGCCGAGCCCCTGGAAGACTAGGCGCTCGCCACGGATGCAGGCCAGATCGGTGCCGGCGAATCGGGACATCGGGGGGTCCTTCGGGCCAAGCGCCCGGCCGCAACCGGCCGGCGCGCGTGCGGCGCACGGTACTGGAAGGCCCGGAGAAATCAAAGGCAACGGTGACGGGCCGGCGCTTGTCCGCAGGCAGCGTTAGGATACGCCGGGCCGGGCGTCCGTGGACCGGCCTTCGAAGGGCGCGACGACGATGTCGGCCTCCCGCTTGCGGGTTTGGGCAATAGCGAAACTGTTTTGCATCCGCATCAATGTGTCCATCGAGACGCCGAAGGCTTTTTCGATGCGCAAGGCCATTTCCGGAGAGAGCGCGGCGCGTTCATTGAGCAGGGCGGACAGCGCTGGCCTGGTGACGCCCAATACCCGAGCCGCGGCGGTTACGGACAGTCCCAACGGCTCGACGATCTCCGTCTTCACGAAGCCGCCGGGATGGGCCGGGTTTTTCATGCGAAACGTCTGCGCCGCTACCATGCTACACCTACCTCAGTGATAGTCTTCGAAGTCGAGATCGACGATCTCGGCTTCACTTTTTTCGATACGAAACGTGATTCGCCAATTCCGGGTAGCGAAAAGGCTCCACGTTCCTTTCCGGCTGCCCGTGAGCCGATGGGCGTTCCAACTCGGCACCAAATGCAACTCGTCTTCCCGCTCCATGTCCTGAAGGAAGGAGACGATCTTACGAACTTTGTCGATGACAGCAGCAGGCAACCCGGAGGCATCGTCAAGTTCGATAAAGCGACGTAATCCGCGATGCCGAATGCTGCGAATCTGCATGCCACAGACTATCGGTATTTTGGCGAATCGTAAAGTGTTGCTTTACGGCCGTCGTGCATCAGTCTGAATTTCTTTTCTTGTAAGGCAATCAACTAGGGCGTGTCCTCAATTGAGCCAAAATATAGCGGCTGCGAGGTGGATTGCGGCAAGGAAGTTTCTGGCGGTTTTGTCGTAGCGGGTGGCGATGGCGCGGAATTGTTTGAGTTTGCAGAAGAAGTTCTCGATGAGATGGCGCGCCTTGTAAGTCTCTTTGTCGTAGTCGCGTTGGGTCTTGCGGTTGCTTTTTGGCGGGATCACGGCCGTCTTTCCCACTGCGAGCAGCGGCTCAATGACGCGTTTGTCGGCATCGAAAGCTTTATCGGCTAGCAACGTATTGGCCTGCATCGACGGCAGAAACGCATCGGCACCCTCCAGATCATGGGCTTGGCCCGGCGTCAGCAGGAACGAAAGCGGATTGCCCAGAGCATCGACGAGGGCATGGATCTTGGTGCTCAGCCCGCCTTTGCTGCGTCCGATCGCTTCGTTTTGGCCATCGAGATAACCGGCTGTGATGAATCGCTTCTCACCACTTATTGCGCAACTCCCGCAGCTTGACGAACACCGTGCGTTCATCCGGCCGGTCCGGCAAATCCGGAAAGGCTTCGCGCAGGCGGGCGATGACCGAGGGGTTGTGCAGGCGGAAGAAGGTGTTGACCTCTTTTTCCAGGCCCAGGGTGGTGACCAAGGGCGATTCCGGGTTTTGGCCCTCGATCTCGGCCAGCAGCTTTTTGGCCAGCGCGTTATCGGGTTCGCGATCCAGCGTGAAGCCCAGGTTGTTGGAGATGTAATCGTGGCCGGGATAGACCAGGGTGGTGGACGGCAGCTTGGCCAATTGGCTGGCGAAGGTGTTGTAGAGTTCGTTCGGATGGCCGCCGTTGTGGCAGTTGCCGGCCCCGGCGTTGAACAAGGTATCGCCGCAGAACAGCGCCGGCGTGTCGGTGTGCGAGAGCAGGCAGACGTGGCTCATGGTATGGCCCGGGGTGTCGAGCACTTCAAGGTCGACCGATTTGCCGACCTTGACCACGTCACCCGCCTTCAGCCCGCGATCCATGCCGGGGATGCTGTTCTTGGCGTTGGCGTGGGCCAGCAGCTTGGCGCCTGACGCGGCGATCACGGCGGCGTTGCCGCCGGTGTGGTCGCCGTGTTCGTGGGTGTTGAGCACCTGGGTGATGCGCCAGCCACGGGCTTTGGCTCTGCCTAAGCATTTGGCGTGATCGAGCGGATCGACGGCCAGGGCCTCGCCGGTTTGCGGGCAGGCGATCAAGTAATTGAAATTGCGGTAATTATTGGCGGTCCAGATCTGTTCGGCGATCACGATCCCATACTCCGCTGCGTTGTGGCGAGGTGGGGAGACTAGACCCGGAAGGCGGGCGGCGTCATGGTCTTATCCGGGGGGCTGCGTTCCTTGCGTCGAATGGTGGGTGGCAGGAAGGCAGGGCCATCGCATGTGCCTACCCCTCTCCCTGTCCCGCTTAGCGCCTCTTCGGCGCTGCGCCCTCGCGGGGGGAGGGCACCATGCGGCAACGCCGCCGCGCATTGTCTTGCAAGACGGGAGGCTGTCACAGCGTTCCCTCCCCCTTGGCGGCTTCGCCGCCATTGGGAATTTGCCGGCGGAGCCGGCGAGGGGGAGGGACAGGGAGAGGGGTGATCTCGCCGGAAAACTCCATTAGGCCGGGCTGTGGCCGGCCGACCCAAGGGCGCGGGCGATAGCCCGTTCGGCGGCGGCCGAGATGCATTCCGGCTTTTCGGCGTTGCGCAGCCATATGCCGATGAACCTGCGCGCCAGCCTGCCAGGGCGGGGATGCAAGGACGGCGTCGCGGCCGATATTGCCCGCATCGTCGCCCTGTGGAGCGATTGCCGGGCGCAGGCCCGCGGCAACGGGCCGTTCCTGTTCGGCGACTTTTCCGCCGTCGATGCTTTTTTCGCGCCGGTGGTCACCCGTTTCCAAACCTATGCGGTCGAACTGCCTGGCGAGGCTTTGCTGACTTTGCCAGCCCTCGGCGCCTGGTATACGGCGGCGCGGAGTGAAGCGTGGACCATCGCAGAGGACGAGATAGACTGACAGGAATCGGCCCGATGGCCACCCATCGGGTCCACCCATATGGACAGCAACGCGTTTTTGTGGTGTAGCACAGACCCTTACTTGCCTCATAACATAGGCAATTCCCTGCCCCAGAGAGGAGATCGTCGATGACCCGGGTTGGCAACGACTCGCTGAAGACGCGGCGCAAGCTGAACGTCAACGGCCGAACCTATGACTATTACAGCCTGCAAGCGGCCGTCGAGGCCGGCATCGGCGACATCACACGACTGCCCATCTCGCTCAAGGTGCTGTTGGAAAACCTGCTGCGCTTCGAGAACGGCCGTTCGGTCACGGCCGATGACATCCGCGCCATGGTGAAATGGGTGGACACCCGTTCCAGCGAGCGCGAGATCGCATTCCATCCGGCCCGCGTGCTGATGCAGGACTTCACCGGCGTGCCCGCCGTGGTCGATCTGGCTGCCATGCGCGATGCCATGTCGATGCTGGGCGGCAACCCGGAGAAGATCAATCCGCTGGTGCCGGTCGACCTGGTGGTCGACCATTCGGTGGTGGTCGATGAATTCGGCACCACCGGCGCCTTTCAACAGAACGTGCTGAACGAGTTCGAGCGCAACAAGGAACGCTACGAGTTCATCCGCTGGGGCCAGGAAGCTTTTGACAACTTCCGCGTCGTGCCGCCCGGCACCGGCATCTGCCATCAGGTGAACCTGGAGAATTTGGCGCAGACGGTCTTCACCTCGAAGGCCGCCGATGGCGCCGAGATCGCCTATCCCGATACGTTGGTCGGCACCGACAGCCATACGACCATGGTCAACGGCCTGGCCGTATTGGGCTGGGGCGTCGGCGGCATCGAGGCGGAGGCGGCCATGCTCGGCCAGCCGATGTCGATGCTGATCCCCGAGGTTATCGGCTTCCGCCTGACCGGTTCGATGAAGGAAGGCACCACCGCCACCGATCTGGTACTGATGGTGGTGCAGATGCTGCGCAAGAAGGGCGTGGTCGGCAAGTTCGTCGAATATTTCGGTCCCGGGCTCGACCATCTGACCCTGGCCGACCGGGCAACGATCGCCAATATGGCCCCCGAATACGGCGCCACCTGCGGCTTTTTCCCGGTCGATGCGGAGACGCTGCGCTACCTGCGCTTCACCAGCCGCGACGAAGAGCGGGTCAAGCTGGTCGAGGCCTATGCCAAGGCGCAAGGGCTGTGGCGCGACGCCAATACGCCCGACGCGGTCTATACCGACACGCTGGAGTTGGACTTGGGCGATGTTGAGCCCTCCATCGCCGGACCGAAGCGACCGCAGGACCGTATCCCGCTGAGCAAGGCGGCGGCGGCCTTCAAGGAAGGCTTCAAGGCATTGTCCGGGCGCGACGAGCAGCGCAGCATCGACGTTCAGGGCACCAATTACGACATCGAGGACGGCGTCGTCGTGTTGGCCGCCATCACCAGCTGCACCAATACCTCGAACCCGGGCGTGTTGGTCGCCGCCGGACTGGTGGCCAAGAAAGCGCACGAGAAGGGACTGAAGCCGAAGCCGTGGGTGAAGACATCCTTCGCCCCCGGCTCGCAGGTGGTGACCGACTATATGGTCGCCGCCGGGCTGCAGGAGCATTTGGATGCGCTCGGCTTCAACCTGGTCGGCTACGGCTGCACCACCTGCATCGGCAATTCCGGGCCACTGCCCGAAGCCATCGCCGACGCGGCGGCGCAAGCCGATCTGACCCTGGCCGCCGTACTGTCGGGCAACCGCAACTTCGAGGGCCGCATCCATCAGCAGGTGAAAGCCAACTATCTGGCTTCGCCGCCCTTGGTCGTCGCTTATGCGCTGGCCGGCAACATGAAAGTCGATCTCTACAAGGATGCCTTGGGCACCGACCAAGCCGGCAAGCCGGTCTTTCTCAAGGACATCTGGCCGACCAACAAGGAAATCCGCGATACCATCGAGCGGGTGCTGAGCGCCGACATGTTCCGCAAGCGCTATGCCGACGTGTTTGCCGGCAGCAAGGAATGGAAGGCGGTAAAGATCACCAAGGGGCGCACCTTCACCTGGCGCGGCACCAGCACCTATGTGCAGAACCCGCCCTATTTCATCGACATGAAGGGCGAGCCGGCGAAGATCGGCGACATCAAGGGGGCGCGCATCCTGGCCCTGTTGGGCGATTCGGTGACCACCGATCACATCTCGCCCGCTGGCAGCATCAAGGAGACGGCGCCAGCCGGCGAATACCTGATCAGCCATCAGGTCCGCCCGGTCGACTTCAACTCCTACGGCTCGCGGCGCGGCAACCACCAAGTAATGATGCGCGGCACCTTCGCCAACATCCGCATTCGTAACCAGGTTGCGCCGGGCACCGAGGGCGGCGTCACCCGCCACTTCCCCGACGGCGAGGTGATGCCGATCTACGACGCCGCCATGCTGTACGCCAAGGAAGGCGTGCCACTGGTGATCTTCGGCGGCAAGGAATACGGCACCGGTTCGTCGCGCGACTGGGCAGCGAAGGGCACCCGGTTGCTCGGCGCCAAGGCCGTGATCGTCGAGACCTTCGAGCGCATCCACCGCTCCAACCTGGTCGGCATGGGCGTTATGCCGTTGCAGTTCAAGGACGGCATGAGCCGCGAGACGCTGAAACTGGATGGCACCGAGACCATCGACATCACCGGGCTGGCCAGCGGCATCACACCGCGCATGGACGTGCCCTGCCGCATCACGCGGACCGGCGGCAAGGTGGAGAACATCACCCTGCTGTGCCGGATCGATACCTTGGACGAAGTGGAGTATTATAAGAGCGGCGGCATTCTGCAGTACGTGTTGCGCAGCATGATGAAAGACGCCGCCTGAGATTCGACGCGACCGCCTGCCGGTTCACAGCCGGCAGGCACATTCTGTTCGCAGACACGACGGGTTGGGGGTCTGTCGGCCATGGCGGGACGGTCGATCTTGACAGTAGGGGCCATGTGGCTGCTGTTGGCCGCCATGCCAGCGGTGCTGGCCGGCGAGCGGTCGCTGACCGTGGTCGAGCTGTTCAGTTCGCAGGGTTGCGCATACTGCCCCCCGGCGAACCTTGTGTTGAACGAACTGGTCGACCGCGACGACCTGTTGGCCCTGGATTACCACGTCGATTACTGGGATTACACGGGCTGGCACGACACGTTCGCCAAACTGGAGTTCGGCAAGCGCCAGCGGCACTATGCCAAACGCTTCCGCTATAAATTCATATACACGCCGCAGGTCGTCGTCAATGGCAGCCGCGAAACGGTCGGGTCAGACCGGGCCGCCGTTTTGGCCCTGATCAAGGCCGCCACCGACGAAGCGCGCATCGCCATCAGGCTGGTTCCAACGGAAAACGGCGGGTTGCGCATATCCGCCGCAGCTGGCACCGGCGCAGCCACCGCCGACCTGTGGCTCGTTACCTTCGAGCGCGGGCAGACCGTCGATATCGGCAAAGGCGAAAATTAGGGCCGGCGCATCCGCTACAGCAATGTGGTATGCGACAGCGTGAAGGTCGGGACATGGACGGGAGCGGCCGTCGAATTGACCCTGCAACCGTCCGAACTGCCGGGCGATAAGGGCGTGTCCTGGGCGGTGATCCTGCAGGAACCCGGTTATGGTCGTATCCTGGGTGCCACCCGGCTGGATCCAACGCCCTAAGGCAAAGCCGCAATCCCGGCCCTCTTCCTTCCCCGGGACTATGGCTGGCCGGAACAGCGCCGATTAGAATGCCGGCGCCTGTTGCCGGTGTCCTTCGTGCCGATGGTTCCGGGCACGGCCCAATAGGTCCGGACACCTCTTGCAATCGGACAAACGAACCGCAATTCTCAGCACATGGAAATCCGCAGTTCGCGTGCCCGGACGGTGGCGGTACTCGGTCCCACCAATACCGGCAAGACCCATCTGGCGATGGAGCGGATGCTGGGTCACGCCAGCGGCATGATGGGCTTTCCGTTGCGCCTGTTGGCCCGCGAGAATTACGAACGCGCGGTGGCGGCACGCGGCGCCGAGCGGGTCGCTTTGATTACGGGCGAAGAAAAAATCGTGCCCGCCGGAGCGCGTTATTTCCTCTGCACCGCCGAATCCATGCCCATCGACCGGCGGGTCGACTTCGTCGGCCTGGACGAAGTGCAGATGTGTGCTGATCCGGAACGCGGCCATATCTTTACCGAACGCCTGCTCAACATCCGCGGCGCTGCCGAAACCATGCTGTTGGGCGCCGAGACCATGCGCCCGGTGCTGCGCGCCCTGGTGCCGGACGCGGAATATATCTCCCGGCCGCGGTTTTCGACCCTGACCTATACGGGGCCGCGCAAGATCACCCGCCTGCCGCGGCGTGCCGCCGTGGTCGCCTTTTCAGCAGCCGAGGTCTATGCGATCGCCGAACTGGTGCGGCGCCAGCGCGGCGGCGCTGCCGTGGTGCTGGGCGCGCTCAGCCCGCGCACGCGCAACGCCCAGGTCGGCATGTTCCAGGCCGGCGAGGTCGATTACCTGATCGCAACGGATGCCATCGGCATGGGGCTGAACATGGACCTGGACCATGTCGCCTTCGCCGCGACACGCAAGTTCGACGGGCGGGCACCGCGGGCGCTTTCGGCCGCCGAAATGGCGCAGATCGCCGGGCGAGCCGGGCGCCACATGAACGACGGCACCTTCGGTACCGCCGCCGAGGTCGGATCGCTCGATCCCGATATCGTGGCGCGCATCGAAAGCCACAGCTTCGATCCGCTGACCGCCGTCTATTGGCGCAACGACCGGCTGCGATTCGATTCGGTGGCGACGCTGATGCGCAGCCTGGCCCGCCCACCGGAACAGCCGGGATTGATCCGGGCGCGCGAGGCCGACGACGAACGGGCCTTGGCCGAGCTGACCCGCGATGGCGAGGTTGCCGCCCTGGCACAGGGGCGCGACGCGGTCATGCTGCTGTGGGAAGTTTGCCGCATTCCTGATTTCCGCAAGGTGATGAGCGATGCGCATGCGCGCCTGCTCGGCCGCATCTATCGCTTCCTGGTGGCGCCCGGGGGGCGGCTGCCGACCGATTGGCTGGCCAGCCAGGTGACGCGGGTCGAACGCACCGATGGGGATATCGATACACTGATGCAGCGCATCGCAGCCGTCCGCATCTGGACTTATGTAGCGCACCGGGGCGATTGGGTGGACGACGCCGGCCATTGGCAGGAACGGACCCACGTGGCGGAGGACCGGCTGTCGGATGCCTTGCACGAGCGCCTGACCCAACGCTTCGTCGACCGCCGCACGGCGGTGCTGATGGGCCGCCTGCGCGACAAGGACGCGCTGGACGCCATCGTCGAATCCGATGGCGCGGTGACGGTAGAGGGCCACGAGGTCGGCCGGTTGCGCGGCTTCCAGTTCCTGACCGGTGAGGCCCCCACCGATTCGCGGGCGGCCAAGGCGGTAGCCAGCGCGGCGCGGCGCGCCTTGGACGGCGAACTATCCCGCCGTCTGCGCCATCTGGAGGAAGCGGGCGACGATGCCTTCGCATTGGATGGCACCGGCCACGTCACCTGGGCTGGCGCGCCGGTGGCGCGGCTGGCCCCGGGCGCTTCCATCCTGCGACCGGCATTGACCACGGACCTGTCGGAGACGGTCAACGGGCCAGCACGCGAACGCATCCGCCAACGGCTGTCGCGCTGGCTGGAGGCGCATCTCCGCCAGCGCCTGGCCCCCCTGTTCAATGCCCGCGGGGCGGCGCTGGAGGGCATTGCCCGCGGGCTCATTTTTGAATTAACCGAAGCCATGGGCTCGCTGCCACGCGCCCCGCTGCAGGCACAGGTCGCCGGACTGGACGCCGAGGCGCGTCGCAGTCTGCGCCGCTTGGGCATCGTCATCGGCCGCGACAGCATTTTCATGCCGGCACTGCTGAAACCGGCAGCGGTCGCCCTGCGTGCCCTGTTGTGGGCCAACCAGCGCGGTATCGCCGCGCCGTCGGCACCCGCGCCGGGCCGGGTGTCGCTGCGCGCTGCCGACAACCTGCCCACGGGCTTTTACGAGGCCGTCGGCTTCCGCGTTGCCGGCCGACTGGCGGTGCGCATCGACATCTTGGAGCGGCTGGCCGAGCAGGCCTGGACGCTAGCGGCGACGGGGCCCTTCGCCGCCGGACCCGAGATGCTCAACCTGCTCGGCTGCCAAGACGACGACCTGGCCGCTGTTTTGGCCGAGATCGGTTTTGTCCGGCACGTGGAAGACGACGGCAGCGTTCGCTTCGTCCGCCCATCGCGCGATTCCGCGCAACGACAACGCCAGTCGGCGGCACGGGAGGAACGGACGCTACAGCGGCGCAAGGGGCCCAGCGTTGCCAGCGAATCGCCCTTCGCCAAACTGCGCGAGATCGCTTTTTCCCGATGAGCGAGACGGCCCATGAACGCGGCGGGTGAAACCAGCCAGCGCCTGGACCGTTGGCTGTGGTTCGCACGCTTTTTCAAGAGCAGGACACTGGCTACCCGATTTGTCGTCAGCGGGCACTTGCGCATCAATGCCGAACGCGTCGTTAAGGCGCATTATGGCGTGCGCATCGCCGATGTGCTGACCTTTGCCCAGGGTCCCCGCGTCCGGGTGATCCGGGTTGCCGCCTTGGGCATCCGCCGGGGCCCGGCCAGCGAGGCGCGCACGTTGTACGACGATCTCGAACCGCCGCCGGTTGCCGGCTCCGTCGGTGCCGCCCCCATCGGGCCAGAAACCGCACCGACGGCGGAACGACCCTTCGGCACGGGGCGGCCGACCAAAGCGGATCGCCGCGCCTTGGATCGATTGCGCGGCCGAGAGTAGGAGATAGCCGAGTACCATTCCGCCTTCTAGCTATTGCCCTGGTTTTCATAGGGTTGTTTACAAGGCTGGCAGTGTGTTAGGCAGTGCTTGCAGCAGGCTGCCGCCGGAGGCTAGCAGGCGCGGGACGAAACCTTCGTGGACGGAGATATCGAATGACCTACGTCGTTACCGAGAACTGCATCAAGTGCAAGTTCATGGATTGCGTCGAGGTTTGCCCCGTGGACTGTTTCTACGTGGGCGAGAACATGCTGGTCATCAATCCCGACGAATGCATCGATTGCGGCGTTTGCGAGCCGGAATGCCCGGCCGAGGCCATTGTACCGGATACCGAGCCTAACCTCGATAAGTGGCTGGAAATCAACCGGGATTATTCCAGCAGCTGGCCGAACATCACGCGCAAGGGCGAATCGCCCGCCGACGCCGAGGAATGGAACGGCAAGACCGGGAAAGACACGATGTTCAGCCCCAAGCCGGGCAGCGCCTGACGGTTTCGATCCAGCAAGCGCCTTTTCCCGGCCGACTCGATGGTTGCGGGCTCCGGCGGGCGCCCTTTGGCATGGGTCAGGTCGCAAGAAATTGCGATCACATCGTCAAACGCAAAAAATCAAAAATATTTTTTTAAAACAATAAGATAGATTTCGGACATGCGCTGGGGAAAGCGTTTCGTCACCCCTTTTCCGACCGCTCGGGCGGACGAGAGCCTGTATTTGCCCGCAATTTTGTGATAGTCTTGTTACGTCGTTGGCTTTTAGAGGCTGCGACAAGATTTTGACTGCGTATTTCCACCGGCAAGTCCCCTTTCATGGGCGTGCAGCCGCGTCCTCACAGGACCTGGTGCGGTAACAACCGTCTCTTGGACTCATAGAGACGGAAGGTGAAAGGCGCGGTTTATCGTCCGGATTTCCGGGCTTGGTCCTGACGACAAGCTTTTTCGGAGAGCGACAGACAAAATGCCAGAAAAAATGTTGTTCAAAGCGGGGGACTACGTGGTGTACCCGACCCATGGCGTCGGCAAAGTCATGGCAGTCGAGGCGACGGAAGTCGCCGGCCACAAGCTGGAACTGTTCGTTATCTACTTCGACCGGGACCGCATGACGCTGCGCGTGCCGGTGACCAAGGCGGCGACCTCGGGACTGCGCAAATTGAGCACGCGCAAGATCATGGACGATGCGCTGATCAAGCTGAAGGGCCGCGCGCGGGTCAAACGCACGATGTGGAGCCGCCGGGCGCAGGAATACGAAGCCAAAATCAATTCCGGCGATCCATTGTCCATTGCCGAAGTGGTGCGCGACCTGCATCGCAACGCCAGCCAGCCCGACCAGTCGTTCAGCGAACGCCAGATTTACGAATCGGCGCGTGACCGATTGGCCAGCGAATTGGCAGCGGTCGAGAAGCTGGATATGGATTCGGCCACGCGCAAGCTGGAAAAGGTGTTGGAGGCGGCCTAGGCCGCCTACCCGCCGCGCGGCACCGACCTCACCATCGAAACGAAGGGCCCGCCCCGAGGTCAATGGGCGGGATTTTTGTTTCGATAGCCCAAACACCTGGGATAAGAAACACCTGGGGCAAGACATGGGCGAGGCTGCTATAAGGAAGGACATGTCCAGCCCGGTTACGTCCTCGCCCACCGCCATGCCGATACCTGCCGCCAGCCCGACCGCCGCGGCCGGCCGGCGTCAGGGCGACGAACGCTTCGCCACCTTGCGACCGGCGGCACGCACCTGGGCAGTGGCCGCCGTCCACGGCGAGGCGGGAAAACTGGTCCAACTGCATGCCGCCTTGGCCCAGCGGCTGACCCCCGAGGACAATCTGATCTATCTCGGCAACCTCCTGGGCCGTGGTCCGGAGGTCGCCCATACCATCGACGAGGTCTTGCTGTTTCGACGCAAAATGCTGTCCCGCCGCGGCGCCGACCCGCAGGCTATGGTCTATCTGCGCGGCGGCCAGGAAGAGATGTGGCAGAAACTGCTGCAACTGCAATTCGCCACCGATCCGCGCGATGTGTTGACGTGGATGCTGGCCCAGGGCGTCGGCACGACGCTGGAGGCCTATGGTAGCCATCGCGACGCGGGGCTGAGCGCCACCCGGCAAGGGGCGCTGGCGTTGAGCCACTGGACGTCGGCTCTGCGCGACCAGTTGCGTGCCCGCGACGGACACAATGCACTGTTCGGGGCGCTGCGCCGTGCCGCCTTCGATGCAGACCGGAAAATTCTGTTCGTTAACGCTGGGCTCGACCCGGCCCGGCCGCTGGACGAACAGCGCGACAGCTTCTGGTGGGGGGCTGGGGATTTCGACCGTCTGGACGCACCTTATGGCAGTTTCGTGCGGCTGGTGCGCGGCTTCGACCCCCGCCACAAAGGCATGCGCCAGGGTGCTGTAACGGTGACGCTGGACGGCGGCTGCGGTTTCGGCGGCAACCTGATAGCCGCCTGTTTCGACAGCCAAGGCGAGCTGGTCGAGCGCATCGAGGTCTAACGTCTTTCAGGCAACCATCGATGGCGCAATCATCCAGCGCAGCGACCATACACCGTCGTCGATGCGTTCGAGGCAGATGACGGTGCCGGTCTTGACAACGAGCAGCGGCACTTCGGGATTGCCGCACAACAGTTCCGCCGCCATCCTGCCCATGAATGGCTGATGGCCAACGGCCATGACGTCGTCGTTCCAACCGGCTGCCGCCCGGGCCAGCAGGTCGGTGCCATCGTCTGGCTGCAAACCGTCGCGCATTTCCTCGACCCGGCCTTGCGGACCGATGGCGCCCGAGAGCAATTCGGCCGTCTGGCGCGCCCGCATGCGGCCGGAATGGACAATCCGTGTCACTCGGCAATCGACCTTGTCGAGATAGGCCGCCATCCGGATGACATCGCGCTGGCCTCTCGCCGTCAGCGGTCGTTCCCATTCGCCACCGAGTTGTTCGGCCTTGCCGTGGCGGACCAAGTATAGGCGCATGATCATCCTAACCTTATTACCGGGCGACAGAGGGGCACCGCCGGTCAGGCGGTACCGAACGCCTCGTTCAGGCAGTCACGTACCCTGCCCCGGCGTCACCCCCTGCCCCGGCAGGCTAGGCAACGGAATCAGCGGCGAGTATTCCTTGGGCGGCAGCGGCTGTTGTGACGCGACGTAGAACATCGGGCGCTCGTGCGGGTCTTCGAGACCGTCCGCATAGCCGGGTTCATCCTCTTCGTCGCCTTCGCCGCGCATGATGACCTCGGACCCGCTAAATTCTCATTCCAAGTGCAACACCGTTATGCTTCGGAGTTGCGATGGGAATTCACTATAGTCAGCTCGACCTTGATGAGCGTTACGAGCTTTATCGTCTCCGGGAGGACGGTAGAGGCGTTCGAGAGATCGGCCGCCTGATG
>CAMCUA010000029.1 GCA_945878455.1 Asaia bogorensis
CGATGATGGCAAGGCCATGAAGAATGTCACCGGTGGCGGTGCCCCAGCCCGCCTCTGGTCGGCGATCATGACCGATGCCCATCGCGGCCTGCCGGCTCGTGCCCTGCCTGGCTATCCGGTCAGGGCACCTGTTGCCGACGCGCCCGCCCCAACCTCCAGCCAACCGCCGGCGACGATGGGACCCAGCGCGACGGAAGAAAAAGGCTTTTGGGAAAGCTTGATGGACCAGCTCACCGGCCGACGCTGAGCGGTGGAAGGCGTTCAGCCGCGCATGCGCGCGATGGTCGCCGTCGTGCTATGTCCGGCTTCCAGGTCGACCAACAAAACCTGTCCGCCCGCCGCCTGAACGATATCGGCGCCCACGACTTCATCTATCCGATAGTCGGCACCCTTGACCAACAGGTCGGGGCGGATCGCCTCGATGAGGTTGAGCGGTATGTCCTCGGCAAATATCACCACCATATCGACGCTGCTTAGCGACGCCAGCACGGTCGCCCGCGCCGATTCGCTTTGCAAGGGCCGGCTTGCACCCTTCAAACGTTTGACCGACGCATCGGCGTTGAGCCCGACGATCAGCCGGTCGCAAGCAGCACGGGCCTTTGCCATCAGGGCGACGTGCCCGGGATGCAGCACGTCAAAGCACCCATTGGTAAAACCAATGCGGAAGCCCTGCCGGCGCCAGCGGTCGATGCGGTCGAGCGCCGGGGCCAGCGCCATGACCTTGACGTTGGCGTCGCTGATATCGCTGTGCCGAAGTGCTGCGGCAACCTCTTCCACATGCGCCACGGCGGTGCCGACTTTGCCGACGACAATGCCGGCGGCGACATTGGCGATGGTAGCGGCGCGTTCCAATGGCGCGCCGGTAGCCAAAGACGCGGCGATGGTCGCCACCACCGTATCGCCGGCACCCGAGACGTCGAAGACCTCGCGGGCTTCCGTCGGCAAGTGCGTGACGTGGCCTTGCTCGGTGACCAGCGTCATACCGTCGCGGCTGCGGGTGGCGAGTACAGCGCCGACGCCGCAGGTGGCGATGATGTGGCGGGCGGCGGCGACGATCTCATCATCGTTGCCGGTCGGCATGCGGCTGGCCTCGCCCAATTCCTTGCGGTTTGGCGTGATCAGACTGGCCCCGCGGTAACGCGTGTAGTCGCTACCCTTCGGATCGACGATCACGGGCTTCCCGGCCCGCCGGGCCGCCGCGATCAGGCCGGATATGACGGCGCTGCTGAGTACGCCCTTGCCATAATCGGAAGCGATCACGACGCCGCAATCGGCCATCGCTGCTCGCGCCCCGGCGAGAATGGTCTCTGCAATGGTTGCCGATACGTCCTCGGTGGTCTCCCGGTCGGCGCGCAGCATTTGTTGGTTGCCGGCCAGGTAGCGAATCTTGATGGCGGTTTGGCGCGCCGGGTCGACAACCAACTCCGTCCTGGTTCCCGGCAACATGGAGAACAGGGATCGGATTTCCCGTCCGGCATCGTCGTCGCCGATGGCCGATACGAAAGTTGCCCGCGCGCCCAGCGCATCCAGATTGCGTGCCACGTTGCCGCTGCCGCCCAACATCGCCGCCTCGCGCTCGATGCGCAGCACCGGGATCGGCGCTTCCGGCGAAATCCGTTCCACACGGCCGTGCACGAAACGGTCGAGCATGACATCGCCGACGCACAGCACGCGGGCGGCGGTCAGTTTATCGAGCAGCGCGATGAGGTCAGATCGGTCAGTCATGGGTGTCGATAGCTCACAGGTTTATGCGGCTGCCGCGGCGCAGCGACTCGAGCGCCGCAACGGTAGCCCGGCTGGTTTCGATCAGTTCCGCCTCGTCCACTGGCGCAGGTCCGCCGGTGCGCGCAGCGCGGACAAATGCCTCCAGTTCGCCGCGAATACCCTTGTCCTGGCCGAAGCGCGCCTTGCTGCGCCGGACGCGGCCATCCTCGGCGATGGTCAAGCTACGGAAATCCTCGATGGTGGCCACTGTGCCGCCGGCAAAGACTTCGATCAGTTCCTTGCCCAAGGCAGCATCGCCCTGCGCCGTGTAAGCGATGGTGGCGAGGCTGCCGTCGGAAAAATTAAGCGCAACGGACACATCCTCGGCGGCGGCGCCGGTGCCGGTCATGACGTCGGCATGCACCGAAACAATCGGCGCGCCGACCAGGAAGCGCGACAGATCGATGAAGTGGCAAACCTCGCCTAACACCCGGCCGCCGCCTTCCGCCGCATCGTTCAACCAGCTGTCGGCCGGCACGGCGCCAGCGTTGATGCGCATGACGACGAAACGCGGACCTGGCCGGGTGGCCAGGCGCTCGCGCACGGTCATGGCCATCGGTGCGAACCGACGGTTGAAGCCGACTTGAAAAAATGTGCTGGACCCCTGGCGCACCGCGGCCACCCGGTCGATCTGTGCGCGGCTGAGGCCAAGCGGCTTTTCGACCAGGACTGCCTTGCCGGCGGCCAGCGCCAGGGCGGTCAGTTCGGCGTGGCTGTCGTGGCGGGTGGCGACGATCACCGCGTCGATGGCGGGATCGTCCAGGACAGCGGCTGAGTCGGTGGCTGCCGCTTCGAAGCCGAACGTCTTCTGCGCGTGCTCGGCGGCAGCACCGCGGCGCGCCACGACGGTGCCGAGCGTCACCCCGTCCATGGCTTTTAGTTCCGGCAGCACCATGGCCCGGGCGAAGGCGCCGGCGCCGATGACACCCAGACGGATCGTACTTGGCTGGCGTGTCGAGGCCGCTCGGGGGAAGGCGGCGGGTCGTGCGGCGGCCACAACAGGCTCAGGATAGGTCAGCACGACGCCCAGGTGTGGCTCGCTGCCGCTGGACACCATCTCATAGGCGGTCTCCGCGCACTCGATCTCGAAGCGATGGGTGATCAGGCTGCGCACGTCCAGCCGCCGCGCCAAGCCTGGATCCATCAGGCGAACGCATTCGGCCAGGTTGTCGCTTTCCGTCCAGCGGATCCAGCCTTCGGGATATTTCACGCCACGGCTCTCGAAGTCGTCGTCGTAACGCCCCGGCCCATAGGAGCGCGAAACCACCAGCGACAATTCCTTGGCCATGAATTCGCGATAGGGAACGGTAGTGCCAGTCATGCCGACCAGGGACACTCGTGCCCGGTCGCGCGCGATGGCGGCGGCTGTTTCGATCGGTTCCGATGATTCTGTGGCCGCTGCGATCAGCACGCCGTCGCAGCCGCGCCCGCCCGACAGCGATGCCACCGCTTCGGCCATGCCCGGCGTGGCCAGATCCCAGGTCCATTCGGCACCCAACTGGCGGGCCAGCGCCAGCCGCTCGCGGTCGTAGTCAAGCGCGATGACCCGGCTGCCGGACAATGCGGCAATCGACAGAGCCAACTGTCCGACCAGACCGCAGCCGATCACCGCGACGATGTCGCCCAGGCCGGTCTCCAAATTGCGCACGCCATGCATGGCGATGGCGGCCAATGTGGCGAAACAGGCTTCCTCGTCGCTGACACCATCGGGAACCGCCGCCACCAAGCTGCGCGGCACCACATTCAATTCAGCGTGATTGGCCAGGCCTGCTCCGGCCACCGCGACCCGCTGTCCGACGCGGAACGCGCCTTCCAGTCCGGCACCGATGGCGACGATCTCGCCGGCCGCCGAATAGCCGAGCGGCAAGGGTTCGTCGAGGCGTGCCATGACGGCGCGCATGGTGGCGGCGATGCCATCGCGGCGCGCCTTATCCATCACCTTGCGGACCAGATCGGGACGCGCCCGCGCCTTACCGGCCAGGGATTTTCGGGCAAAGGCCGTGATCAGCCGTTCGGTGCCGGCGGAGATCAGGGAGGCCCGCGTGCGGACCAGCAGATGTCCCGGCCGTGCCGTCGGCTCGGGAACCTCGCGCACGGAGAGTTTTCCCGAACGGGCGCTTTGGATGACTTGCTTCATGCGGTCCCGTCTTACTCCACTTCGCCCAACCGAAACAGCAACCGTCGGCGAAGACCCTCTATAACCCGCGTATTCCTAACAAAATACTTTGCCGGGTCACGGTGCCCCAGCTAATTAGGTTCCAGACATGTGCGGGCTCAATGCCATCTTTGCCTATACTGCCGGGGCGCCGCCAGTAGATATGGCGGAATTGGTCGCGGTACGCGATAGCATGGCGGTGCGTGGGCCGGATGGCGCTGGCGACTGGTTGGCTGCCGACGGTCGCGTCGGATTCGGCCATCGCCGGCTCAGCATCATCGATCTCGCCGCCGCCGCCAATCAGCCGATGAGCCTCGATTCGGGCCGGCTGGTCATTGCCTACAATGGCGAAATCTACAATTTCCGCGAACTGCGCGCTGAACTGGAAACGCAGGGCCGTCGTTTCGTCACCCATTCGGATACCGAGGTGCTGTTGCACCTCTATGACCGCGATGGCGCCGCCATGGTCGAACGCCTGCGTGGCATGTTTGCCTTTGCTCTTTGGGATACGGACCGGCAGGGCCTGTTGCTGGCCCGCGATCCGTTCGGCATCAAGCCGCTTTATTACGTCGACAACGGTAGAACCCTGCGCGTCGCTTCCCAGGTCAAGGCGCTATTGGCCGGTAACGGCATCGCGGGCGATCCCGATCCAGCTGGCCATGCCGGCTTTTTCCTGTTGGGCAGCGTGCCCGAACCGCACACACTTTACCGCTCGATTCGGTCGTTGCCGGCCGGCAGTACGCTATGGGCGGATAGGTCGGGCGTCGGCAAGCCCCGATCCTACTTCGATGTGGCGCGAACGCTGGCCGCCTGCGAGGACCAGGATTATTTCGGCAAATTACGCGATCACCTGTCGGAAAGCGTCCGCGCCCATCTGGTTGCCGACGTGCCTGTAGGCATTTTCCTGTCGGCCGGGCTGGATTCGGCGACCATCGCGGCTTTGGCCGCCGAAGCACCTGGTGCTGGTCAGCTCGAAACGATCACCTTGGCGTTTGACGAATTTGCCGGATCGCCGCAGGACGAAGCACCGCTAGCCGAATCCGTCGCCGCTGCTCTCGGCACCCGTCACCGTACCCAACGGATTACCGCCACCGCTTTCCGCAACGAGCGCGACCGATTGCTCGCGGCCATGGATCAACCGACCGTCGATGGCGTCAACGTCTATTTCGTTGCCCAGGCGGCGGCGCGGGCCGGCTTGAAGGTGGCGCTCTCGGGCTTGGGGGGCGATGAACTGTTTTGCGGTTATGACAGCTTCCAACAGATTCCGCGCTTGGTCGGTGCACTGAGCGGCGTCCCGGGTATCGCTGCTGGCGGACACCTGCTGCGCGTGTTGACGGTGCCTATCCTCGGCCGATTCGCCTCGCCCAAGACAGCCGGCATCTTCGAGTTCGGGTCCACCTTTGGCGGCGCCTATCTGCTGCGCCGGGGCCTGTTCATGCCGTGGGAACTACCAACGGTCATGGATGCCGACATGGCGCGTTCCGGCTTGGCGGAACTCGACCTCGTGGGCCGTTTGGAAGCTACTCATCGTGCCGTCTCCGGTCCGCGGCGCAAGGTGGCGGCCCTGGAATTGACGTGGTACATGCGCCATCAGTTGTTGCGCGATGCCGATTGGGCCGGCATGGCGCATGGGCTGGAAATCCGTACGCCATGGGTCGATGCCACCCTGTTTCGGGCGCTGGCCCCCGTGCTTGGTACCCCCGCCGGTCCCGACAAGCGGGCGATGGCGCAAACGCCGGCCCGCATGCTGCCGCGCGCCGCGCTCGGCCGCCCGAAGACAGGATTTTCCGTGCCGGTCCGGGACTGGCTGTTGGGTGAGGACGCGGGCCAGGAACGCGGCCTGCGCGGCTGGGCGCGCATGGCCCATCGGGCCTGCTGGCCGAACTGAATCGCCCGGCGTATGGTGGGCTACATCGGAATCGCAGGCGGGTGTATCGACATGGAAACCGATTTGGAAGACCTCAACCGCCGCCATGCCGAAAAGATGGCCAAGAAAAAGGCGGCCCGCGACAAGATCCTCGCCACCAAAACGCAAGAGCGCGGCCTAATCGTCGTGCATACCGGCAAGGGCAAGGGCAAGACGACGGCGGCCATGGGCCTGGTCATGCGCTGCATCGGCCATGGTTTCCGCGTCGGCATCGTCCAATTTGTCAAAGGTGTCTGGGAAACCGGCGAGCGCGAGGTATTGCGCCGCTTCCCCGACCTGGTCACCGTCAAGGCGATGGGCGAAGGCTTCACCTGGGAAACCCAGGATCGCGAGCGCGATGTCGCCGCCGCGCAACGCGCCTGGGAAGCGGGCAAGGAGATGATTGCCGATCCGTCCTACAAGCTGGTGCTGCTCGATGAATTGAACATCGTGATGCGCTACGATTACCTGCCTCTCGACGAGGTCATTGCGACCCTGCGGGACAAGCCGCGCGATCTGCATGTCGTCGTCACCGGACGCAATGCCAAGGACGAATTGATCGAGATCGCCGATCTGGTCACCGACATGACCCAGATAAAGCATCCGTTCCGTGGCGGTGTGAAGGCGCAGGCTGGCATCGAATTTTGATCAGCCTTTGTTAACATCGGCGTTCGATCATCGCTGCCTGCGCACGCTTACCCGGATGAGGGACCTTCGATGACGACCAAACGCTTCTTCGTCGCCTGCTTGGCCTTGCTGCTGCTGTCGGGCTGCGCTGAGATCGGCCGCACGACAACGGAGGCCGCCCGCGAGACCGTGTTCCAGGCGCAACGCACCGTGGAACGGCTGAAGGCCAGCAACGATCTCAACAATTTCGCCTTTAGGCGGGAATTGGCCAATGCCCGCGGCGTGGTCGTCCTGCCATCGGTGGTCAAGGCCGGCTTTATCGGCGCGGCCGAAGGTGGGAATGGCGTGTTATTGGCCCGCGGCGCCGACGGCGGTTGGAGCGATCCAGCGTTCTATTCCCTGGCTTCCGGCAGCTTCGGCCTGCAGATCGGCGTTCAGGGTGTCGAGATGATCATGATTTTGCGCAACGACAAGGCCGTGCGCGCCATCTTGGAACACCAGGGGAAATTTGGCGCCGATGCGGGCCTGACCATCGGCGTCATCGGTCTAGGTGTCGAAGGCTCGACCACTACCAATCTTGGCGCCGATGTTCTCGTCTATACCTATTCCTTCATCGGCGCCTACGGCGGCATCAGCTTGGAAGGTGCTGTTTTGGCGCGGCGCAACGATCTCAACGCCGGCTATCATGGCGAAGGGGCGACACCGCAAGCCATCGTCATCGACCGCGCCTTCACCAATCCCCAGGCAGCCGGTCTGAAGGCCGCCCTTGCCGGCGGCTGAACGGCCGCGCTTCTCGGGCCGCGCCCTGATGCTGCAGGGCACGGGCTCCGACGTCGGCAAGTCGTTGCTCGTCGCCGGCCTGTGCCGCGCTTTCCTGCGACGCGGCCTGACCGTGCGGCCGTTCAAACCGCAGAATATGTCGAACAACGCCGCCGTTACGGTAGACGGTGGCGAGATCGGCCGTGCCCAAGCGTTGCAGGCACAGGCCGCCGGTATCGAACCGACGGTCGACATGAACCCGGTACTGCTCAAACCATCCTCTGAAACCGGCGCCCAGGTGGTGGTCCAAGGCCGGGTGGAAACCCATGCCGATGCCCGCGCGTATCATGCGCTCAAGCCTAAGCTGCTGCCGCGCGTCCTGGAAAGCTTTCAACGACTGCGCACCGGCGCCGATCTGGTGCTGGTCGAAGGTGCCGGCAGCCCGGCCGAGGTCAATCTGCGCCAGGGCGACATTGCCAACATGGGATTCGCGCTGGCGGCAGGGGTGCCTGTCGTCCTGGTCGGCGATATCGAACGTGGCGGTGTCCTGGCTAGCCTGGTGGGCACCCACGCCTTGATCGACGGCGCCGAACGCGCCCTGGTGCAGGGCTATGTCATCAATAAATTCCGCGGCGATGCCAGCTTGTTCGATTCGGCAAAGGCCATCATCGGGGAACGCACCGGCATGCCCTGTTTCGGTGTCGTGCCCTGGTTCGATGCTGCCCGCCGCCTGCCTAAAGAGGACGCCTTGGCCCTCGATTCGGCGCCCCCCGACCGGGTCAAGGCCGGCGTGGTCATTGCCGTGCCGCGTCTGTCGCGCATCGCCAATTTCGACGACCTCGATCCCCTTGCCGGCGAACCCGATGTCGATCTGCGCGTGATCGCGCCCGGCGATTCGATCCCCGGCGATGCCGATATTGTGCTGTTGCCGGGATCGAAGTCGACACTGGCCGATCTGGCATTCTTGCGCCGCCAGGGTTGGGACATCGATATCGCCGCGCATCGTCGTCGTGGTGGGGTTGTCGTCGGCCTATGCGGTGGCTATCAGATGCTCGGCACCCGCGTCGCCGATCCCGGCGGCGTGGAAGGACCGATGGGCGATGCGCCGGGTCTCGGCCTGCTCGACGTCAAAACCGTTCTCTCCGCCGACAAGACGTTGCTGCGTGTGGCCGGGCACGAAGAATCGTCCGGTCAGGCTGTTCGCGGTTATGAAATTCATCTCGGCGAAACCGCCGGTCCTGACCGTCGTCAGCCATGGTTGCGCCTGGAAGATGGGCGGCCAGAAGGGGCAGTTTCGGCGGACGGCAGGATCATGGGCAGCTACGTCCATGGCCTATTTGCCGCCGACAGTTTCCGTCATGCCTTCCTGGCCCGCTTGCGCGCCGGACGCTTCGCCGACACGGCCTATGAAGTCTTGGTGGAAAGCACGCTCGACGCCCTGGCCCTGCACCTGGAACGCCACCTGGACCTCGATCGCCTGATGGCCGTGGCCGGTTAGCTGCCGGCCTGGATTTGGGCGGCAATGGTTGCGGCTACGGCCAGGGTGATGATCAGGCAGGCAATTGCCAGGATGTACAGACTACGGCGGATGTCCTCCGGGGTTGCCTGAGGACGGCCGCGGCCCATCCAAGCATCCATGACGGGACCGTCGGCGTATTGGCGCGGTCCCGCCAGGGCTAGGCCGAGGGCGCCGGCCATCGCTGCTTCGGGCCAGCCGGCATTGGGCGAACGGTGACGCCGGGCGTCGCGCCAGACGGTAGCTACCGCCGCGCCCGGCTTGCCGCCGGGCAGGAACAGGGCTGCCAGCGCAATCAGCAGCGCCGCCAGCCGTGCTGGAATGAGGTTCATGACATCATCCAGTCGGGCTGCGACCATGCCGAAGGCACGATAGCGCGGCGACAGGTGACCGATCATGCTGTCCATGGTGTTGACCGCTTTGTAGGCGAGAATGCCGGGCAATCCGAACAGCACGTACCAGAAGACTGGCGCGACCACGCCGTCGGAAAAATTCTCGGCGCAGGATTCGATGGCGGCACGCGCCACGGCATGGCGATCCAGCTTATGCGGATCGCGCCCGACAATGTGGGCCACGGCGCGCCGCGCAGCGATCAAACCATCGCTGCGCAACGCCACGCCCACGGCGCGGACATGGTCGAACAAACTGCGCTGGGCGATCAGGAAGGTCAGCAACAGCAGTTCGACGACCTGACCGGCCATATGCTGGCGGCTCGACCAGGCGATGCCCCAACCCACGGCGACACAAAGTCCGGTTACCAGCAGCACGGTGAAGGCCCCGCGCCACATACGATCCGCTGCGCTGCGTTGGTCCCGGTTCAGCTTTCGCTCCAGGAAGGCGACCAGACGGCCGATCGCTGCGACCGGATGCGGGACTCGACGGAATAAAAGAACGGCTTCGCCGATGACGGCATCCAGGAGCAGGGCGGCCAATAGCAACGCCAACGGGTCGAAATCGCTCGGATCGCCTGCCAGACCATAAAAGTACATAGTGGCAATTTGTGGCCAAGCGGCTGTGGGCGTCAACGCCGGGCGCGTGCGTTCAATCCCCCGAGATCGGGCTGAAATGCCGTGCATTCCCTTAAAAATCATCGTATAGCGTTGTGGGAACAGAGGGTTAGCTAAAGCCGATGGAAGAACTGAAGGCCATCCTGGAACAGGCCGAAACGCTGCTTCGGCAATTCGTGATAGAAATTCTTGCCAACGAAACGGGACGTCTCACGGCCTCAGTGATCGCCGCCGCCGCCGTCGGCCTTGTGCTGGGCAATATATTGAGCCGGCCGACAAAAAGGCCGCAGCGTACGATTGCCCCGGTTCCCTCTGCTCCCGTCCCGTCGAAGGAAGCTCCTTCCGAACCCCTGACGGTACCGGCGACGTCGCCGCAGCCGCGCTCGCCGACAAGCGTCTATCGCGGCATGCTCGAAGCCCGCGGCGTGCCGGAGGATGAAATCAATGGTCGGGTACGCACCTTCGCCGAGCAGGTCGACGGATTTCGCCAGTCAATGGCCAAACTGACCGGCGAGCGGACCGAGCTGGTTCCCCTTGTCGAACAGGCCCGGCGCTATCTCGACAACGGCGATTTTGAAAAGACGGTGTCGCTGCTCGATTCCCTGGCCACCCGTCATGGCGAAGCAGCGCGTGTCGCGCGCGACACCTCGCGCGCCCAGTTTAATCTATCGGCTTCGGTGCTAGAATTCCTGGGCGACATGCACGTGGCTCTCGATGAATTCTCGGCGGCGGCCCGCAGTTATCGTCATGCTGTCGAAACGTTGCCCGACAAACCCGATAGCGGTTTGGTCACTTGCCTCAACAAGCATGGCACCGCCGCCTATAGCGCCGGCGATTTCAATGCCGCCACGTCGTCCTTCGACCGGGTACGCAAGGTCCTGGAAAAGAATCTGGGTGTCGATCACCCCAACGTGGCAACCGCGCTCAACAATGTCGCCTTGATGTTTTACGAACAAGGCGACTACGCCGCCGCTGAACCCCTTTACCGGCGGGCTTTGGCCATCGATGAACAGGCATTGGGCGGGTACCATGTGGATGTGGCCACGGATCTCAACAACTTGGCCCTGCTCTATATGAATCAGGGTAACTTCGAAGCGGCCGAACCGATGTTCAACCGTTCGGTAGCGATCAAGGAACGCAACCACCCGCTCGGCCATCCCAGCCTGGTTACCGGTCTGCGCGACTACGCCATCTTGCTACGCAGCATGGGTCGTGCCGAAGAAGCAGCGACGCTAGAGGCCCGCGCTGACACCAAACCGACTGTCCGCACCCGGCCGCTGGCCACCAGCGGCGCTCGCCGAGGCGCCTGACAGACCCGCGGCTTTCCCCTATAGTCCGCCGGCCTGACACTCGGCCGGAGGCCATGACCAGCCGTCGTCGGGCACTCACCCCGCTGCGTTCGCGCAGTCGCGCTCGAAGGCAAGGCCCAAGCGTCGAGGACCGAATGACCCACCGTCAAGCCGTGATGATCTGCGGCCACGGCAGCCGCGATCAGGCTGCCGTCGCCGAATTCAATAGCCTCGCCGGCCATCTTAGCCGGCGGTTCCCGCAATTCGATGTGGAAAGCGGTTTTCTCGAATTTGCCCATCCGGTCATCCGCGACGGATTGGAAAAGCTGAAGGCACGCGGTGCCACGGCCATCGTCTGCCTGCCAGGCATGCTGTTTGCCGCCGGCCATGTGAAGAACGACGTTCCGTCCGAGGTCAACGACTTCGCCGCGGCCAATCCCAGCATTGATGTGCGCATGGCGCGCGACCTGGCCATCGACCCCCGTCTGCTGCGTGCCGCATCGGAACGGATCGATGCGGCCGAACGGGTGATAGCGCGCAAGGTCGATCGCAAGGACACCCTGCTCATGGTGGTTGGGCGCGGCACCAACGATCCCGACGCCAATTCCAATGTTGCCAAGGTCGCCCGCATGCTGTGGGAAGGCATGGGCTTCGGTTGGTCCGAAATCAGTTTCAGCGGCGTTGCCTATCCGTTGGTCGATGCCGGGCTGGCCCATGCCGTCCGCCTCGGCTTTAAGCGGATCGTTGTCTTTCCCTACTTTCTATTCACCGGAATCCTGGTGCGGCGCATCTACGACTGGACCGACGCGGCGGCGGCGCGGCATCCGGACATCGAATTTCTCAAGGCTGGTTACCTCAACGATCATCCGCTGGTCATCGACACCTTCGCCGAGCGGGTGGGCGAGGCCTTGGCCGGCACCGGCACCAATGCCATGAACTGCCAGCTTTGCAAATACCGCGAACAGATCATCGGGCATGAGGCCGCTGTCGGCACGCCGCAAGCCGGACATCATCATCACGTGCGCGGCGTCGGCGACGATCACCATCACGGCCACTCCCACGATCATGGCCACGATCACGACCATGTGCACAAACATCCCCATGCCCATGGGCATGGCACTGGCAAGAAACACGCCGGCTGATCCGCGGGGCGGGAGGCAGGGCATGGCCGATTACGTCCGCGATCCAGCGGAAATCTACCGGCGCTCCTTTGCTCAGGTGCGCGCCGAGACGGACCTTGCCCACCTGCCTACCTGCCTCCATGCCATGGCCATCCGCCTAGTGCATGCTTGCGGCATGCCCGACATCGTCGCCGATCTCGCCTTCGGCGGCGATGCGGCGGCAACCGGCGGTGCGGCGCTGGCGGCCGGCGCTCCGGTCTTCGTCGATGCCACCATGGTCGGCGCTGGCATTATCCGTCGTCGGCTGCCCGTCGGGTCGCAGGTGATCTGTACGCTCGACGAGCCCGGGGTAGTGGATATCGCGCGTACCATCGGCAACACGCGCTCGGCGGCTGCGGTCGATCTCTGGCGGCCACGTCTGGGCGGCGCGGTGATAGCCATCGGCAACGCGCCGACGGCTCTCTTCCACTTGCTCGAGATCCTTGCCGACGGGGCGCCCCGGCCGGCTGTTATCCTTGCCTTTCCTGTCGGTTTCGTCGGTGCCGCCGAATCGAAGCAAGCGTTGATCGATGCCGCCGCCGATATTCCTTTCGTCACGCTGCGTGGCCGCCGCGGAGGCAGCGCGCTTGCCGCCGCTGCCGTCAACGCCTTGGGGAGCGACCCAGCATGACCCCTTGGCTTTCCGTCGTCGGCATCGGTGAGGATGGCCTCGATGCCGTCAGTCCTGCGGCCCGTGCTCTCATCGCTGCTGCAGCGACCCTGATCGGCGGGGAACGTCATCTCGCCATGATTCCGCCCGATGGCCGGTCGCGTCTGGCCTGGGGCGACAATCTGCGCCAGATCGTGGGCCGCATCGAATCCTTGCGCGGCACGCCGGTCTGCGTGCTGGCCAGCGGCGATCCCCTCGACTACGGCATCGCCACCGCTCTCGCCCGCCGCTTCGCAGCCGCTGAAATGACGGTGGTACCCGCCCCTGGCGCCTTCGCCCTGGCCTGCGCTCGTCTGCGTTGGCCGCGGCCGGAGGTCGAGACCCTTACCCTGCATGGGCGGCCGCTTGCCCTGCTCGACCTGCACCTGCGGCCGGGCGCGCGGCTGCTGATCCTGTCTGAAGACGGCGACACGCCCCCTGCCGTCGCCCGTCACTTGATTGGGCGTGGCTTCGGCCCCAGTCCCATGACCGTGTTCGAACACATGGGCGGAACTGTCGAGCGTCGCCTCGACGGCACCGCCGCAAGCTGGCCAGAGACCCGTACCGCCGATCTCAACACCATCGCCGTCGAATGTATAGCCACGCCCGGCGCGCGTATCGTGCCGCGGGTCGCAGGCCTGGCCGACGCCCTCTACGAACACGATGGTCAGCTCACCAAACACGAAATCCGCGCCGCCACCGTCGCGGCGCTTGTACCTTTGCCGGGACAAATGTTGTGGGATGTCGGCGCCGGCTGCGGTTCCATCGCCATAGAATGGCTGCGTGCCGAGCCAACGGC
The DNA here is from genome assembly GCA_945878455.1 of Asaia bogorensis. Taxonomy (GTDB): domain Bacteria; phylum Pseudomonadota; class Alphaproteobacteria; order Rhodospirillales; family CAMCUA01; genus CAMCUA01. The sequence goes on from CAMCUA010000029.1 coordinate 13,632, forward strand.
CCAGGCCATTGCCGTCGAACGTCACTCCGGCCGTCTCGCCATGATCGCCCGCAACGCCCTGTCCTTCGGCGTGCCGCGCCTTGCCGTCGTCGCTGGTGCAGTGCCGGCGGCATTAGCCGGGTTGCCGCAACCGGATGCGGTCTTTGTCGGCGGTGCCGTCGCCACCCCTGGCGTACTCGACGTCTGTTGGGCAGCCTTGTCATCGGGCGGGCGTCTCGTCGCCAACAGCGTCTCGCTCGAAGCCGAAGCACGGCTCATCGCGTTTTACCAGGAACACGGCGGCGCATTGACCCGCTTCGTCCTCTGGCATGCCGACAGCATCGGCAGGATGACGGTGATGCGGCCGGCGATGCCGGTGTTTCAGTACTCGGCGACCAAGCCATGACCGGCCGCCTCTACGGCCTCGGCGTTGGCCCCGGCGATCCGGAGCTGATCACCCTGAAGGCGCTGCGTATCCTGCAAACTGTCCCGGTCATCGCCTATCCAGCGCCCGACGATGGCGACAGCCTGGTTCGGGCCATCGCCGACCGGCACATCCCAGCCGGCCGCGTCGAAATCGTCATCCGTACGCCAATGGTGCCCGGCAGCTTTCCAGCGCACGACGTCTATGACCGCTACGCTGCCGAGATCGGCAGGCACCTTACAGCCGGCCGCGACGTCGCCGTGCTGTGCGAGGGCGATCCCTTCTTCTATGGCTCCTTCATGTACCTGTTCGAACGCCTGGCACAGCATTTCCCGACCGAGGTGGTGCCCGGTGTGTCATCGCTGACCGCCGGGGCCGCCGCCGCTGGCCTGCCGCTTGCCTCGCGCAACGGCACGCTTACCGTCGTCCCGGCACCACTGGACGAAGCCATCCTTGCCGAACGATTGGCTGCTGCTGAATCGGCCGTCGTCATCAAGGTCGGCCGCCATCTGGATAAAGTCCGCCGCGTGTTGCGCCGGCTGAACCGGGAAGCCGCCGCAGTTTATGTGGAGCGCGCCACTATGGCCGGTGGCCGGGTCTTGCCGCTTGCCGCCATCGCCGCCGGTCCGGCGCCCTACTTCTCGTTGATCCTGGTACCGGCGGAGTCCGGCCGATGACGGCGCCATTGCCGCACGGTGCCGCCATCGTTGTGCTCGGCCCTGGCGGTCTTGCCATCGGTCAGGCTGTGAAGTCTCTGCTGCCCGGCGCGCGCCTGCATGGCTTTGTCGGTCGCATCGAGGGCGCCGATGAAGCCTTCGCCAACACCATGGATCACCTGCGCGGCCTGTTTGCTGCCGGCACACCGATCGTCGGGATCTGCGCCGCCGGCATTTTGCTGCGTGCCGTGGCGCCTCTGCTGGCTGACAAGCGGATCGAGCCGCCGGTGATTGCCGTTGCCGAGAATGGTTCTGTGGCGGTGCCGCTGCTCGGCGGTCATCGCGGCGCCAACGCCATCGCCCAGGCGATAGCCGTGGCGCTTGGTGGTACGGCGGCGATCACCACCGCGGGCGACCTGCGTTATGGATTGGCATTGGACGATCCGCCTCCCGGCTGGTCCGTTGCCAACCCTGCAGCAACAAAGGCGATCACCGCCGCATTGCTCGCCGGCCTGCCGGTCGGACTCACCATCGAATCGGGCAATGCCGATTGGCTCAGCAAGTCGGGGGCAAGCTTCGTGGCAGAGGCCCAACCGGCCGTGCGCGTTACCCATCGACGGGTTGAACTCGAGGCGCACACACTCGTCTTGCATCCGCCCGTGTTGGCCCTCGGCGTCGGCTGCGAGCGCGACGTCCCGGCCGAAGAATTGCTGGCGTTGGTCGAACGGGTCTTTGCCGATGCGGGCCTATCGCTCGCCGCGGTTGCCTGCGTCGTCTCCCTCGATCTCAAGTCCGACGAGCCGGCCGTTCATGCTCTTGCCGCACGTTTGGGCGTGCCGGCGCGGTTCTTCGTCGCCGCCGATCTGGAGGCTGAATCGCCGCGACTCGCCAACCCCTCCGACGTCGTCTTTAACGCGGTCGGTTGCCATGGTGTCGCCGAAGGCGCTGCTCTCGCCACCGTCGGTCCCGCCGGTCATCTGCTCGTGGCAAAAACAACGGGCTCGCGTGTCACCTGTGCCGTCGCTATCGCACCTGGTGATATCGATCCAGCGGCAGCCGGTCGGCCGCAGGGCCGGCTCGCCGTGGTCGGCATCGGTCCCGGTGCCATCGACTGGCGCAGCCCCGAGGCGACGACCGCCATCGCCGATGCCGGCCATGTCGTCGGCTACGGCCTGTATCTCGATCTGCTGGGCGATCGGATCGCTGGCAAGATCCGCCACGACCGGCCGCTATCGGCCGAGGAAGAACGGGTGCGCCTTGCCCTCGATCTGGCCACCGGGGGCGAGACGGTAGCCCTCGTATGTTCCGGCGACGCCGGCATCTATGCCTTGGCGACCCTGGTCTTCGAATTGCTGGATCGGGAAGACCGCCCGACATGGAGCCGCCTCGACATCCGCGTCGTGCCGGGAATTTCGGCGTTGCAGGCCGCCGCCGCCCGCCTCGGTGCACCGCTTGGTCACGACTTTTGCGCCATCTCGCTTTCCGACCTGCTGACCGCATGGTCGGTCATCGAACGCCGCCTGCGGGCCGCCGCCGAAGGCGATTTCGTTATCGCTTTTTACAATCCGGTATCGCAGCGCCGCCGCCATCAATTAGAAGCGGCCCGCGATATCCTGCTCGCCCATCGTCCGGCCGATACGCCTGTGGCGTTGGCGCGCAACCTGGGCCGCGAGGGTGAGTCGCTCGCCGTCATCCGGCTGGCCGATCTCCGTGCAAATCACGCCGACATGTTGACCCTGGTGCTGGTCGGCAGCAGCCAAAGCCGCCTTACCCGCCGCGGCCGGCATCAATGGCTTTACACCCCGCGTGGCTACAACCTTCATGCCGAGCGGGAGAGATAAGGAGATATGGGGATGGCATGGGGATGCGGGAGAACCTCCTCATGTGCGCCGAGGCTGACGGGTCAGTATGCCTCGATGGAACAAGATAAAGATCTGACAGCAGGAAACATCGAAGCCATCATCCAAGTTCATCAGGAGCTCGGCCCCGGGTTTCGTGAGGTCATTTATCAGAATGCCTTGGTTCTTGAGTCACAATCGAAGGGAATGAGAGTTCAGCAGGAAACCGAGATTCTTATCACCTACCTTGATCAAGTCGTCGGCGTTCACAGGATCGATTTGATCGTGAATGGCTCCATAGTGGTCGAGATCAAGGCTGTGGAGGCTTTAGCGGGTGTTCACTACGCCCAGATTCGCTCTTACTTAAAATCGGCCCGATTGCGGATAGGCGTCCTCGTTAACTTCGCGTCGACCCGTGCCGATTTTCGTCGCGTCGATATAGGTTAAACTCCCGCATCCCCATGTCATCCCCACATCTCCTTTTTCCTCTATCTGCTGCACTTGGAACAGCACGACCATGACCGTCTATTTCATCGGCGCTGGGCCTGGTGCGCCCGATCTTATTACGGTGCGCGGTCAGACCTTGGTGCGGCGTTGCCCGGTCTTGCTTTACGCCGGATCCCTGGTGCCGCCGGCCATTCTGGACGAAGCCGCTCCTGGTACCCACATCGTCGATACGGCACCGCTGCACCTCGACCAGATCGTCGCCGAAATCGCGGCGGCGCATGTCGCCGGCCACGATGTGGCGCGATTGCATTCGGGGGATCCCTCCCTATACGGCGCCATCGCCGAACAGATGCGCCGGCTCGATGCGCTTGCCATCCCCTACCAGGTAGTGCCCGGCGTGCCGGCCTTCGCCGCCGCCGCCGCCGCCTTGAAGACGGAACTGACCTTGCCCGGCATCGCTCAGACCGTGGTGCTGACCCGCACGGCGGTACGCGCCTCGGCGATGCCGCCGGGCGAAGAGCTCGCGACGCTGGCTGCTTCCGGCGCGACGCTGGCCATCCATCTTTCGGTGAACAATCTGGCCAAGGTGGTGCGCGAGCTGACGCCCTTCTATGGCGCCGCCTGCCCGGTGGTCGTCGTCTATCGGGTCACCTGGCCCGACGAGACCATCGTGCGCGGCACCTTGGCCGACATTCGCGCGCGGGTGAAGGAAGCGGGCATCACCCGCACGGCACTGATTCTGGTCGGACCGGTCTTCGGCGAAACAGGCTTTTCCGACAGTCGCCTCTACGCTGCCGATCATCATCATGTGCTGCGGCCACGCCGCGATTAGATCCGGCGTTCCAGCCAACCCAGCGCTGCGGCAACCGTTTCGACGCGCTCGCCGCGGGGCGGGTTGGGACGTCTTACCATCACCACCGGCAGGCCAAGTTCGCGTGCTGCGACCAACTTTGCCTCCGTTGCCGCACCGCCGCTGTTTTTGCTGACGACGGCTTCAATGCCGTATTCGGTCATCAGCCGGCGTTCCTCGCCGGCGACGTAAGGCGGCTTGCCGAGCACGGTCGCATGGCGGGGCAGGGGCAGGCTCGTCTTCGCCGCCTCCATCAGCCGCACCAAAAACCAAGCGTCGGCTACGGCTGCGTAAGCGGCAAGCCCGCCTACGCCGGTGGTCAGGAAAAAGCGCGATCCCAGACTTGGCAGCAAGGTCGCCGCCGTTGCCATATCGTCCACCTCACGCCAATCGTCGCCGTCCCCGGCACGCCAGGGCGGACGGACGAGCGTCAGGCGGGGCACGTTGGCCTGCTCGGCCGCTTCTTCCGCATGGCGGGAAACGATGCTGGCGAAGGGATGGGTTGCATCGACCAGCAGGTCGATCCGCTCATCGCGCAAATAGGTAACCATCCCGGCGATGCCGCCGAAACCGCCGACGCGCATGCGGCCGGATAATTGCGGCCGGCGTTCCAGGCGTCCAGCCAAGGCGCTGATCGGATCGGCGGCGTCGCCATATCGCCCGACGACCGCATCGGCCAATTGGCGGGCCTCGACGGTACCGCCGAGAATCAGGATGCGCGGCCTGCCGCTAGGGTCCGGCATGGCCGATCCGCTTGCCATCGCGATCGAAGACGTCGACGGCGACCGCGGTGCCGCCAGCCAAGGTCGCCAAGGCCACGGCTCGGGCGCGCGCCGCCACCCGGTCGGCCAGTGCCTCTGCGCGTTGCCCGGCCAGGCGCAAGACGGCCAATGCGGTATTGGCGTTGGCCACCGCTGCCGTGGTCGCCGCATCGGTGCCCAATTCGGCCAGGATGGCGGCCAGCGCCGGCATATCCACCGACGAACGATCGGAATGCAGGTCCAATTGTCCCTGCGCCAGCTTGGCAATCTTGGCGAAGCCGCCGGCGATGGTCAGATTTTCCACCGGATGCCGGCGCAGGTATTTGAGCAGGCCACCGGCAAAATCGCCCATGTCGATCAGGGCGATGTCCGGCAGGCCGGTCAGCCGCTGCACGGCGGCTTCCGAGGTACGCCCCGTGGCGGCGGCGATATGCTTCAGGCCTGCGGCGCGGGCGACGTCGACACCGCGCTGAATACTGTGAATCCACGAAGCGCAGGAATAGGGAATGACCACGCCGGTGGTCCCCAGAACGGAAAGGCCGCCAAGGATGCCCAGGCGCGCATTGCTGGTGCGTTGCGCCAAAACCTCGCCGCCGGGAATGGCAACCGTAA
>CAMCUA010000030.1 GCA_945878455.1 Asaia bogorensis
GCCGCCGGCACTCTGCTGCGTTCTGCCCGGCGTCGATGGCGGCGGCGGGGATTTGCTGGCGGGGCGTTCGGCCGTCAGCACCACGTGCGCCGTCAACACCCCATCCAATGCGGCGACGGCCTTTTCCGCCGCTTTGCGCAGCGATTCCAGGCGCGGTCCCCGTTCGGGCTCGACCTCGATGGCAAAAGCAACGTGGCCATCCTTGATCTGCAGGCCGCTGATCATACCCAGGCTGACGATGTCGCGTTCCTTGTCCGGATCGAACACGGCGCGCAACGCCGCAAGTATGCGTTCCCGAATAACCTCGCTCATCGCTCAAAAACCTCTCGACAGCAGAGATACCCCCGATGTGTCACTCGGGAAGCGAAATCAGCCGGGGCAGACGTTGCACCCACGGCGGGCCTGACATATATAAGGTTCCGTCGGTCGGCTTACAGCTCTCCGGCGCGGGAGGGAGCCATACCATGGGCGCTCACGCGGGGCCAGTCGCTTCCAACCTGCAACTGTCATTCATAGTGTATCCTTGTCGCTGTCGGTAACTTGCACAAGAAAGGAATGCCATGGCTTGGAACCCGCAAGGCGGCGGGCAGGGACCCTGGGGCCGCGGCCCCGTGGGCGGATCGCAGCCATCCGATCTCGAAGAGATTCTGAGAAAGGGCCGAGAACAGGTCAAAAAGATGATGCCAGGCGGCGTCGGCAGCGTCACAGGACTGGCGTTGGCCATTGTCGTGGGCGTTGTTGTCTGGCTGGCGAGCGGCATTTACAAGGTGGACACTGGCGAGCAGGGTGTCGAACTGCTGTTTGGCAAGTTCGTGCGCACCACATCTCCCGGCTTGAACTACTTCTTTCCCGCTCCCATCGGCGTTGTCCATACCCCGAATGTCGAAGCGACCAATCGCGTCGATGTTGGCTTTCGTAGCGGCACGGAGGCCGTAAGAGCTTCCGTCAATTCAGATGTACCCGAAGAGAGCATGATCCTGACCGGCGATCAGAATATCGCCGATGTCGATTTTTCCGTGCAATGGCGGGTCAGCGACGCACCCAGCTTTCTCTTCAACATTCGCGATCCCCAAGGCACGGTAAAGAAAGCCGCCGAGGCGGCCATGCGCGAGATCGTCGGGCAAACCACCTTGCAGGATGCGCAGACCGGCGGTCGCGAGCAGATCGGCATAAAGGCCAGAGCCTTATTGCAGACCATTCTCGATTCCTACCAGGCTGGCATCCGTGTCGACGCCGTTCAGCTACTCAAAGTCGATGCCCCCAAAGCCGTGATCGACGCCTTCAACGACGTACAACGGGCGCGTCAGGACCAGGAGCGCAAGCAGAACGAGGCGGAAGCGTATCGCAACACGGTGGTGCCCATCGCCCGTGGCGAAGCCGAGCAGATCATTCAGCAGGCGTTTGCAGCCAGGGAAAAGGCCGTCAAGGACGCGGAAGGCGAAGCCGAGAGGTTCATCACCCTCTACCAGACATTCAAGGTCGCCAAGGACGTCACCCTGCAGCGCCTGTACCTGGAAGCGATGGAGGATATCTTCAGGGGCGCCAATAAGGTCATCATCGACAACAATGGCAGCAACGGTGGCGGCGTCGTTCCCTACCTGCCGCTGCCCGAAATTCAGCGCCGAACCAACAGCGCCGCCCCTGGGGGAACTGCCCGATGAAGACACCTCTCGCCCTCGTCGGCGTTGCCATCGTCGCCCTGGGTCTCTTGGCCCTTGGCACCTTCTTCACGGTCGATCAGCGCACGCAAGCGATCGTCATGCAGTTCGGCAATCCAGTCCGGGTCATCAAGGAACCGGGATTGCAGCTCAAGATGCCGCTGCTTCAAAATGTCATCTATTTCGATAAGCGCATCCTCAATCTGGACCCGCCGTCGGAAGAGATGGTGCTGTCCGATCAGAAGCGCATCAACGTCGATGCCTACGCCCGCTATCGCATCGTCGATCCTCTGAAGTTCTATCAGTCCATGATTAACGAGACCAACCTGCGCGACCGTTTTGGCCGGACGTTGAATTCCAGCGTGCGCAACGTGCTCGGTCAGAACGACCTGGCCGATCTGCTTTCGCCCAAGCGCACGGCCATCATCGGCAGCATTCAGGATCAGGTAAAAACGACGGCGATCGCCTTCGGCATCGAGGTCATGGACGTGCGGATCGGCCGCACGGAGCTGCCGACGGATACGTCGAACAGCGTTTACCAGCGCATGCGCTCCGAACGCGAGCAGGAAGCCAATAAACTGCGCGCCGAGGGCGACGAGCTAAAACAGCGCATCACCGCCGACGCCGACCGCCAGCGGGTGGTGATCCTGGCCGAAGCACAGAAGCAGGCACAGATCGAGATCGGCCGGGGCGAGGCCGATCGCAACCGTATCACTGCCGAGGCTTACGGCAGAGACCCGCAGTTCTTCGCCTTTGTACGCTCGATGGCAGCCTACCGGCGTTCGTTGGGCGGCCCGGATACCACCATGATTCTGTCGCCCGACAGCGATTTCTTCCGCTTCTTCGGCGACCTGAAGGGCGGCGGCCAGGTCACAAAGTAGCCTTGCAGCCATTCTGGCACAACGGCCAGCGGCAATGAGCGATTTTTTCACGGCCCTGGCCTTGGCTCTTGCCGTTGAAGGGGCGCTTTACGCTCTGTTTCCCGACGGCATGAAAAAGATGATGCTGTATGTCCAGGATCAGCCGTCGGGCAGCCTGCGGATCGGCGGGGTTATCGCCGCGCTGGCCGGCGTCGGCGTTGTCTGGTTGATCCGCGGCTAAGCCAGCCCCGACTTGAATTGAGGCATTGCTCGCCATAAATCCCCCTCGACCCTGAAAATCAGCAAGGGGCTGTTATTTCCCCAAGGCGCAAACGGCCGGACAGCACTATGATGGCATCCTGGAGTATTCTCCGCACCGCGCGGTGACATAGAATCGACGACCTTGGAAACTGGAGTCTGGCCTCATGAAGTACAGTCAAACCATGTTGGTTAAGGCGTGGCCATCGTATCCCAGAAAGGCAATTGGATGCGGCAACCTCGGCTTGCGATACGTGGCGGCGGGCTTGCTGTCGGCAATCCTGATGACTGGAACGCTGGCGATAGGCGGTACGCCGGTCCTGGCGCAGGGCCGCGGCGCACCGGTAAGTTTCGCCGATCTGGCCCAGCGCCTGTTGCCGGCCGTGGTCAACGTCTCGACGACGCAGACCGTCAAAGGCCGCGAAGGCGTCGAACTGCCGCAATTGCCACCCGGATCGCCCTTCGAGGAGTTCTTTAAGGAATTCTTTGAACGCAACCGGCCGGGGCAGCAACGCCAGCGCCGTGAAACCTCCCTGGGTTCCGGCTTCCTTGTCGACGTCCGCGGCTATGTGGTGACCAATAATCACGTCATCCAGGATGCCGATGAAATCGCCGTCATTCTGCAAGACAATACTCGCCTGCCGGCCAAACTGATCGGCAAGGATCCGAAGACAGATCTCGCCATCCTCAAGGTCGAACCTGGCAAATTCAAACTGCCTGTCGTCGCCTTGGGCGATTCGGACGCAGCCCGGGTCGGCGACTGGATTATCGCCATCGGCAATCCATTCGGATTGGGCGGCACCGTGACGGCCGGCATCATTTCGGCGCGCGGCCGCGACATCAATGCCGGTCCCTACGATGATTTCCTGCAGACCGACGCTTCCATTAACAAGGGTAACTCCGGCGGCCCGCTGTTTAACATGGCCGGCGATGTGATCGGGATCAATACCGCCATCTACTCGCCCTCCGGCGGCAGCATCGGTATCGGTTTCGCCATTCCGTCGAGCACTGCCAAGGTGGTCATCGATCAGCTGATCAAGTTCGGCGAGGTCAAACGTGGCTGGCTCGGCGTGCACATCCAGGCCGTCACCGATGAAATCGCGGAAAGCCTCGGCATCAAGGAAAACACCGGTGCCCTGGTTGCCAGCACTATGAAGGACGGACCGGCGGAAAAGGCGGGCATCAAGGCCGGCGATGTCATCCTCGAGTTCAATGGCCGCAAGGTCACGGAAATGCGCCGCTTACCACGCATCGTTGCCGACGCCCCCGTCGGCAGTAAGTCGAAGGCTATCATCTGGCGCGATCGCAAGCGCCAAGAGGTGATGGTTGACATTGGCACCCTGAAGGAAGGCGAGGAGCAGCTTTCCCGCCTGTCGCCAAGCGATAGCAAGGCCAAGCCGTCGACCGTCGAAGCCTTGGGCCTGACCTTGTCCGATGTGACGCCGCGGTTGCGTGAGCAATTTTCCCTCGACGCCGACGCTAAGGGTGTGGTCGTTACCGAGGTCACCGCCAACGGTGCTGGCGCCGAAAAGGGCATCCGTCCCGGCGATCTGATCGTCGAGGTCAGCCAGGAAGAAGTGTCGTCCGTCGACGACGTCGCCGCCAAGGTCAAGGCCGCCAAGGATGCGGGGAGCCGTTGGGTGCTGCTGTTGCTCGAAGGCCAAGGCGGCCTGCGGTTCGTCGCGGTGCGCATCGGCGCCGGCTGATCTGGCGGACACCCACTCGGAAAGTAGCCTGCGACCCCCAGCCGAAACGGCGCCAGGCATGCCATCGAGCCGCTTGGTCGTCGTTGCTGGGCCGACGGCCAGCGGCAAGTCGCGCGTTGCGCTCGCCATAGCCGAAGCCTTCGGCGGCATCGTTATCAATGCCGACAGCATGCAGGTCTACCGTGAACTGCACCTACTGACAGCACGGCCAAGCATCGCGGACGAAGCCCGCGTTCCTCATCGGCTGTTCGGCTGCCTGTCCGCTGCCGAGCGCTGTTCGGCGGGACGCTGGCAACGCCTGGCCCTGACCGAAATCGCCACCGCCCGCGCCTCGGGCCGCTTGCCCATCGTCGTCGGCGGCACCGGCCTGTACCTACAAGCACTGACTGCTGGACTGGCTCCCGTTCCCGACATCCCCGAGGGTATTCGCGCCGAGGCCCAGGCGCTATATGAGCGCCTGGGTGGCGACGCCTTCCGTGATAGCTTGGCAGCCCTCGATCCCACGTCAGCAGACCGTCTTGCCGCCACCGACCGCAGCCGCCTGCTGCGCGCCTGGGAAGTGATCACAGCCACAGGACAGCCATTGTCTTCCTGGCAGGCGGCGACGCAGGGCGGGTTCGCAGAACCTGCCCTCGCCATCGTCCTGACGCCGCCACGCGATCTACTCTACCGCACCATCGATGCCCGCTTCGATGCCATGCTGAAAGCCGGTGCCATCGAGGAGGTACAGGCTCTCCTGGCGCTGGGGCTCGATGCTGGGTTGCCCGCCATGAAAGCAGTCGGTGTGCGCGAGATTGCCCGTTATTTGGCCGGGATAACGACGCTGGAGGCCGCCGCCAGTGCTGCCAAGCAATCCAGCCGTAACTATGCCAAACGGCAGATGACATGGCTTCGTCATCATATAATTTCTCAAATCTCCTATTCCACGCAACTTTCAGAAAAGAATTTAGATGAAATCTTATCATTTATTCGTCAAGATGGGTTGACCAGCCCGGAATGAGCGACTAGGTTGCCGCCCCTCGAGCAGCCCCGGACCAGCCAGGAGCGGCGAACCGCCAGCCGCCGGCCCGTAAGTAAGTGACCGACCAAGGGTCCGCAAGGAGTTGAAGACATGTCGACCGAACCGATGAACGGATCGCAGATACTGCTCAAGGCCCTGACCGAACAGGGCGTCGATGTGATTTTTGGCTATCCGGGCGGCGCCGTGCTGCCGATCTATGACGAACTGTTCAAGCAGAACCACATCCGCCACATCCTGGTCCGCCATGAACAAGGTGCAGCCCATGCCGCTGAAGGCTATGCCCGCTCCACCGGCAAGGTCGGCGTCATTTTGGTCACTTCTGGCCCCGGCGCCACCAACACGGTCACCGGCCTAACGGACGCGTTGATGGACAGCATCCCGCTGGTCTGTATCACCGGCCAGGTGCCAACCCATTTGATCGGCAACGACGCCTTCCAGGAGGCCGATACCACCGGCATCACCCGGCCCTGCACCAAGCACAATTATCTCGTCAAGAAAACCGACGACCTGGCCCGCGTCGTCCACGAAGCCTTCTACGTCGCGCGCAGCGGCCGCCCGGGTCCGGTGGTCATCGATCTACCGAAGGACGTCGCCTTGGGCCTTGGCCGCTACACGTCAGCTACGACGGTCCGCCACAAGAGCTACAACCCACGCACCGAAGGCGATCCCGAACTGATCGCCCGGGCCGTCGATATGATGGCCAAGGCCAAACGCCCGCTGATCTATGCCGGTGGCGGTGTGATCAACTCTGGGCCGCAAGCTGCTGAACGGTTGACCCGCTTCGTCCGTGATACCGGCTTTCCCTGCACGCTGACCCTGATGGGCCTTGGTGCCTATCCGGCTTCCGACAAACAGTTTCTCGGCATGGTCGGCATGCATGGCACCTTCGAAGCCAACAACGCCATGCACGACTGCGATCTGATGATTTGCGTCGGTGCCCGTTTCGACGACCGGGTCACCGGCCGCCTGAACGCTTTTTCTCCAGGTTCCCAGAAGATCCATATTGATATCGATCCATCATCGATCAACAAGAATGTCGCCGTCGACATCGGCATTGTCGGCGATGTTGGCAACGTGCTGGGCGAAGTGGCCCGTCTTTGGCAATCGCGCAAGAACAAGCCAGACAAGAAAGTCCTAGCCCCTTGGTGGAAGGAAATCGAGACGTGGCGCGCCCGCGATTGCTTGCGCTACAAGCCCTCGTCCACGGTCATCAAGCCGCAATACGCCATCGAACGGCTATTTGCTCTGACCCGCGGCCACGATGATGTCTTCATCACCACCGAAGTCGGCCAGCATCAGATGTGGGCAGCCCAGTTTTTCGGCTTCGACAAGCCGAACCGTTGGTTGACCTCGGGCGGCCTCGGCACCATGGGTTATGGCCTACCGGCGGCGATGGGCGTCCAAGTGGCGCATCCCAAGGCGCTGGTCGTCGATATCGCCGGCGAAGCCTCGGTGATCATGAACATCCAGGAAATGTCGACCATCGCCCAATACCGACTGCCGGTGAAGATTTTTATCCTCAACAACCAATACATGGGCATGGTCCGCCAGTGGCAGGATCTGATGCACGGCGGCCGCTATTCCGAAAGCTATATGGAATCGCTGCCCGATTTCGTGAAGCTGGCCGAAGCCTTCGGCGCCGCCGGCCTGCGCGCCACCAAACCCGAGGAAGTCGATGACGTGATCAAGGAAATGCTGGCCATCGACAGGGCGGTGATCGTCGATGTGCTGGTCGATCAGAAAGAGAACTGCTTCCCGATGATACCGTCGGGCGCCGCCCACAATGAAATGCTTCTGGGACCGGACGACAAGACCGGCAGCCCCATCTCCGGCGAGGGAATGGTCCTCGTCTGAAACAACCGTCCGAGATATCAGACAACATATCGCCTCCGCTGTCCGGCGCTGCCGTCCGATCCCTTCGGAACCGGTGCCGCCGTCGCAGTCCTGGCCCGGGAGCCCGCCGTGAGTCCGCAAGCCCAACAAGAAAACAGACACACGATATCCGTTCTGGTCGATAACGAAGCTGGCGTTCTTGCCCGAGTCATCGGTCTCTTTTCCGGACGCGGCTACAACATCGAAAGCCTGACCGTCGCCGTTGTCGATCCCAAACAGGCCTTGTCGCGCATCACCATCGTCACCTCTGGCACGCCGATGATCATCGAACAGATCAAGGCCCAGCTCGATCGTTTGGTCCCCGTCTACAAGGTCAGCGATTTGACCCTCGACGGCCCCCGGGTGGAACGCGAACTAGCCCTGGTCAAGGTCAAGGGTTTGGGGGAAAAGCGCGTGGAATCCCTGCGCATCGCCGATATCTTCCGTGCCCATGTGGTCGATAGCACCCAGGAGTCTTTTGTCTTCGAAATCGTCGGCAGCACAGAAAAGCTGGATGCCTTCATCGATCTGATGGCACCGCTGGGCTTGGCCGAAGTGTCGCGTACCGGCGTCGTCGCCATAGCCCGCGGCATCGATACGCTCTAAAAGTCTGTTGCCGGTCGCGGGCATCCGTTTCCCGCGAACCGGCAACCTGTCCATCACTCGTTACGTAGAACCGCCAAGGAGCCAAGAAATGCGCGTCTATTATGATCGTGACGCCGACGTGAACCTGATCAAAGGCAAGAAGGTCGGCATCGTCGGTTACGGCAGCCAGGGTCACGCCCATGCGTTGAACCTGCGTGACAGTGGCGTCAAGGAGGTGGCGGTCGCGTTGCGCGCCGGATCATCCGGGCGCGCCAAAGCCGGGGCTGAAAAATTGAAGGTGATGACTGCCGCCGAAACGGCTAAATGGGCCGATGTGCTGATGGTGCTGACCCCCGACGAAGGTCAAGCCGACCTGTACGCCGCCGATATCCGCGACAATTTGAAACAGGGTGCGGCCCTGGCTTTCGCCCACGGTCTGTCCGTGCATTTCCAGCTCATCGAACCGCGCAAGGATCTGGACGTCTTCATGGTGGCGCCCAAGGGGCCGGGGCACACGGTGCGTTCCGAGTACATGCGCGGCGCGGGCGTGCCCTCACTTCTAGCCGTGGCCCAGGATGCCTCCGGCAACGCCACCGAGATCGGCTTGTCCTACGCCTGTGCGCTCGGCGCCGGCCGGGCCGGCGTCATCGAGACGACCTTCAAGGAGGAATGCGAAACCGATCTGTTCGGCGAGCAAACCGTCTTGTGCGGCGGCCTGACGTCGTTGATCCAGGCCGGATACGAGACCTTGGTCGAAGCCGGATATGCGCCCGAAATGGCCTACTTCGAATGCGTTCACGAAGTGAAGCTGATCGTCGACCTGATCTACGAAGGCGGCATCGCCAACATGCGCTATTCAGTGTCCAACACCGCCGAGTACGGTGATTACAAATCGGGTCCCCGCGTCATCGGCCCCGAGGTCAAGGAACGCATGAAGGGCGTGCTCGACGACATCCAAAGCGGCCGCTTCGTCCGCGACTGGATGCTCGAAAACAAGGCCGGTCAACCCAGCTTCAAGGCCCTGCGCCGGCGTGGTGCCGAAATGGATCTGGAAAAGGTCGGTGAGCGTCTACGCGCCATGATGCCTTGGATCGCCGCCAATCGGCTGGTCGACAAATCGCGTAACTGAGTGCGGCATGCGACCCTTTCCAAAGGGACCGGTTGTTGAAGGGGCGGAACTTGCGATCCGCCCCTTCCCTTATGGGAAATTCGTTGACATGCGCTGCCCCCGCCTGTCTTTAATGGCGGCCTAGCGTAGCGTTTCTGCATCTTGCGGAACCATTGCGAACAGGAAACGTAGGGAATCCGGGCCATGTCCGCGCGAGCAGGCAGAATCGTTGCCAGCGCCGCCGAAACCAACGTTTCGGTGCACGGACCCATTGCACTGCCCGGTTTGTCGATCCTGGCCAGGGGCAACCTTCGACTTAGGTGCCCCTGAGCGCACGATGCCGCCGTGGCCAGCCATGGCGCAGCGGGTGTTCAGGGGAATGACGCACGACAACCGCCGTCAATCGCCTGACTCGAAGCAAGGACCTATATCATGACCGCATCATCCCATCCCCAGCGGGATCCCGACCGCGTCGTCATTTTCGACACAACGCTGCGCGACGGCGAGCAATCACCGGGCTGCTCCATGAACCTGGATGAAAAGCTGCGCATCGCCCTGGTGCTCGAGGAAATGGGCGTCGATGTCATCGAAGCCGGCTTCCCCATTGCCTCGCCCGGCGATTTCGAGGCCGTCCACGAAATCGCCAAGGTCGTCAAAAACTCGACCGTCTGCGGCCTGGCCCGCGCCACCCGTGGCGACATCGAACGTTGCGCCGAAGCCATACGCCCGGCCGAACGCAAGCGCATCCACACCTTCCTGTCCACTTCGGCCCTGCACATGAAATACAAGCTGCAGATGGAACCCGAGGCGGTGCACCAGGCGGTCATCGACAGCGTCACCATGGCGCGCAACCTGTGCGACGATGTCGAATGGTCGCCCGAGGATGGATCGCGCACGGATCATGACTTTCTCTGCCGCGTCGTCGAATCAGCCATCGCTGCCGGCGCTACCACCATTAACATCCCCGATACGGTGGGCTATGCGGTGCCCCACGAATTCGGCGCCCTGATCGCTATGTTGATCAATCGCGTGCCGAACATCGACAAGGCGATTATTTCCGTCCATTGCCACAATGACCTCGGTCTGGCCGTTGCCAATAGTCTGGCCGCCGTCAAGGCCGGTGCCCGGCAAATCGAGTGCACGATCAATGGCTTGGGCGAACGGGCCGGCAACTGTGCCATGGAAGAAGTGGTCATGGCGTTGCGCACCCGTGCCGACGACCTGCCCTATTCCTACGGCATCCGCACCGAAAACATCATGAAAGCGTCGCGCCTGGTTTCGGCCGTCACCGGCTTCGTCGTCCAACCGAACAAGGCGATCGTCGGGGCCAATGCCTTCGCCCATGAATCGGGCATCCATCAGGACGGCATGCTGAAGAACGCCCAGACCTACGAAATCATGACCCCCGAATCGGTCGGCTTGAATAAGTCGACCCTGGTACTCGGCAAGCATTCGGGGCGCCATGCTTTCCGCGAAAAGCTGAAAGAATTGGGCTATGAGTTGGGTGACAATGCCATCCAGGACGCTTTTCGCCGCTTCAAGGACTTGGCCGACAAGAAAAAGGATGTCTACAACGAAGACATCGTCGCCCTGGTTGACGACGAGGTGATGCGCAGCAACGACCGCATTCATGTGGTCTCGCTGGAAGTGATGTGCGGCACCGTTCACCGCCCGCCCAAGGCGGAATTGGAACTGGAGATCGACGGCATCCGCCGACGTTGCAAGGCCACCGGCGATGGTCCTGTCGATGCAGTATTCAATTGTGTCAAAGAGTTAGTGCCCCACGCCGCCCGCCTGCAGCTCTATCAAGTCAGTGCCGTGACCCAAGGTACCGACGCCCAGGCTGAAGTTACGGTACGCCTGGAAGAGATGGGAAAAACCGTCAACGGCCAGAGCGCCGATACCGACACCATCGTCGCCTCGGCGAAAGCCTATGTGAACGCACTGAACAAATTACTGGTCAAACGCGAGAAGTCGGCACCGGCAGCTCTTTCGGCGTAAGAAGCATTGCTGCAGGATTCAGTATAAGTCCGGGCTAGCCCTAAGGCCCGCATGCTCCTATAAGTGCCAAAGCCTGCAGCGGGGATTCGCGCCCTGCTGCGGCAGCGCCAACGGCCAGTCAAAGGGTAGGCACGCATGTTCTCTCGCCTGTTCGGGTTCCTCTCCGCGGACATGGCCATCGACCTCGGTACCGCCAATACCCTGGTATTCGTTAAGGGCCGTGGCGTCGTTCTGAATGAGCCTTCGGTCGTCGCCATCGCCGAGCACAAAGGCAAAAAGCAAGTGCTGGCCGTCGGTGAGGAAGCCAAGTTGATGCTTGGCCGCACGCCGGGAAACATCCAGGCCATCCGGCCGCTCCGTGACGGCGTCATCGCCGATTTCGAAGTCGCGGAAGAAATGATCAAGCATTTCATCCGCAAGGTCCACAATCGGCGCAGTTTTGCCAGTCCCCTGATCGTCGTCTGCGTGCCTTCGGGATCGACGCCGGTGGAACGGCGGGCCATTCAGGAATCTGCGGAAAGCGCCGGCGCGCGCAAGGTCTACCTCATCGAAGAGCCGATGGCCGCCGCAATCGGTGCCGGATTGCCAGTGACCGAACCGACCGGATCGATGGTCGTCGATATTGGCGGCGGCACCACCGAAGTGGCCGTGCTATCCCTGGGTGGCATCGTGTATTCCCGCTCGGTGCGCACCGGCGGTGACAAGATGGACGAAGCGATCATTGCCTATATCCGGCGCAACCACAATTTGTTGATCGGCGAAAGCACTGCCGAACGGATCAAGGAAGGGATCGGCTCGGCCTGTCCGCCCGAAGATGGCGAAGGTATGACCATGGAGGTCAAGGGTCGCGACCTGATGAACGGCGTGCCCAAGGAACTGCTGCTCTCAGAACGTCAGATCGCCGAAAGCCTGGCCGAGCCGGTAGGGGCGATCATCGAGTCGGTAAAGGTCGCCCTGGAACATACGGCCCCCGAATTGGCCGCCGATATTGTCGATAAGGGCATCGTGTTGACCGGCGGCGGTGCGCTGTTGGGCAACATCGATTATGTGCTGCGCCACGCCACCGGCCTACCGGTGTCGATCGCCGACGACCCGTTGTCCTGCGTTGTTTTGGGTACCGGCCGGGCGCTCGAGGAATGGAAAAAGATGCGCAATCTACTCACCACCATGTATTAACGCACTTTGAATTCTTCGGAAGTCCTACTATTTTATCGCCTGCTTATGGGAATTTTCACGCTACATTAGTAATTCCCTTACAGGATGTTATGTGTTGTTAGCCGTTGCGGCCAAGCAATTGACGGCAGCCACGGTCCGCCACAACCAACGGCATGAACGGCTAGCGCGAGGAAAGCGCATTGCAGGAACCATTCCGACCGGCCTATCGGATTGCGGCACCGCTCCGCAATATGGTTCAGCGCTTCGCCTATATGGGACTGGTGCTGGCCGCCCTCGGTCTGTTGATGCTGGGCAAGGCCGACACGGTCTTGATGGAACGGCTGCAGACCCACGCCACCGATGCATTGGCTCCCATTATGGATGTGCTGTCGCGTCCGGCGGCCAGCCTTGCCGATGCCATCGACTACGGCCGTAGTCTTGCAAACCTGCATGGTGAGAATGCCAGTCTGCGCGAAACGAATGAACGCCTGCTGCAATGGCAGACGGCGGCCAGGCGCCTGGAGCTGGAAAACGCCCATCTGCGCACACTATTGAATTTCAAGCCCGACCCCAATGCCCTCTTTGTCTCGGCGCGGGTGATTGCCGACACAGGCGGCGCCTTCGCTCACAGCCTTGTCCTCAACGCCGGCTCTCGCGACGGAATACGCAAGAGCCAGGCGGTGGTTACCGGTGGCGGTCTGATCGGTCGAATTGCCAGCACCGGCAATATCTCCGCCCGCGTCCTCTTGATCACCGACATTAACTCGCGCATACCCGTTTTGATCGGTTCGACCGGCACGCGGGCAATCCTGGCGGGAAACAATGCCGATCAGCCGCGCCTTATCCATATGCCGCCGGGCTCTATCGTCACCCCTGGCGACCGGGTGGTAACTTCCGGACACGGTGGTGCCTTTCCGCCAGGACTGCCTATTGGCGCAGTGGTATCGGCGGGTGACGACCGCATCGCCGTGCAGCCCTTCGTCGAACGCGACCAACTCCAATATGTTAGGGTCATGGATTTCGGTTTGGACGGCATCCTACAGCCGCCCCGCGAGCAATCGCCCTTTCCAAGGCCCCGCGAGTCCGCTGCTACCAATGGTGGCGAGGTTACCGGTCCCCGGCCATGAGGCTTACCTTTTGGCAGCGGCTGTACCAGCTCGGCTGCAAGCTGACCCCCACAGGACTCACCCTGTTGCTCGTCATCGTCGGACAAGTTCCCTGGCACCTGCCGGGACTCGCCCGGGTTATTCCCTTGTTACCGTTGACGGCCGTTTATCATTGGGCAATTCAACGGCCTGATTTGCTGCCAGCGCACGTCGTCTTTTTCATCGGTCTGCTGGTCGACCTATTGTCCGGCGGGCCGATTGGCGTCAATACCTTGGTCTTCATCACCGTTTATGGTGTCATCTTCAGTCAGCGTCGGTTTTTCATCGGCAAATCGTTCCATGTGACCTGGCTGGGCTTTGCTCTGGTGGCTGCTGCTGCCGCCCTGCAGTCCTGGCTGCTAGTATCCTTGTACTACGTGACCGTGATCCGTCCCGACGCCGTACTATTTCAATATGCCGTGACCGTAGCGCTCTACCCCATACCGGCATGGTTATTCCTGCGTTGGCAGCAAGTCTTCCTACGGACCACCTGACATGCGCCACGATGCAGAACAGCAGAAACTGTTCAACCGGCGTGCCGCGTTGCTGGCCAGCGGCAAGCTGTTGCTGGTCTCGGCTTTGGCCGGGCGCATGTATTTCCTGCAGGTCGTGGAATCGGACAAATACCGGACGCTGGCCGATGAAAACCGCATCAATCTGCGTCTGTTGCCGCCACCGCGCGGTCGCATCTTCGATCGTTTCGAGGCTTTGTTGGCCGAAAACCAACAAAATTACCGCGTCGTTCTGATCTCCGAACAGACTCCGGCGGTGGAGCAGACACTCGACGCGCTCGGCGCCATCATCGATATCAGCGAGGCCGAACGCACCCGCATCCTGCGCGAAACGCGCCGCCGGCGCAGTTGGGTCCCGGTGACGGTGCGCGAGAACCTGGGTTGGGAAGACGTGGCCCGCATCGAGGTCAATGCCCCCGATCTGCCCGGCGTATTGATCGACGTTGGGCAAAGCCGCCTCTATCCGCATGGCACAATGACCGCCCATGTCTTGGGTTACGTCGCCGCCGTCAACGAAGCCGAGGCGAATGGCGATCGGTTGCTGCTGCTGCCAGGGTTCCGCATCGGCAAGAATGGCGTCGAAAAAATTCACGACCTTGCACTGCGCGGCAAAGGTGGTAGTTCGCAGATCGAGGTCAATGCCTTCGGCCGCGTCATCCGTGAATTGTCGCGCCAAGAGGGCCAGCCCGGCGCCGACGTTCGCCTTAGTATCGACCTCGACGTCCAACGCAAGGTCGCGAGCCTCCTGCCGGCGGTCAGTTCCTCAGCGGTCGTACTGGACATCCGCAACGGACAGATCCTCGCCTTGGCCTCAACGCCGTCCTTCGATCCCAATGCCTTCAATCGCGGCCTGACCCCCGACGAGTGGCGTTACTTGTCGCAAAATCCGATGGCGCCGCTGATCAACAAGGCCATCGCCGGACAATACGCTCCAGGCTCGACCTTCAAGATCGTGGTGGCACTGGCGGCGCTGGATGCCGGCGTCATTGGCACCGATACCGATTTCTACTGCAACGGTTCGTTGGCCTTGGGCAGCTCTCGCTTCCATTGCTGGAAGAAGGAAGGCCACGGCCGGGTCTCCTTGCGCGACGGCATGAAGTGGTCCTGCGACGTCTTCTTCTACGAGGTCGCCCGGAAGCTCGGTATCGATCGGATTGCCGCCATGGCCGAACGCCTGGGCCTGGGCCAGACCCTGCTGACGGATCTCCCCGGCGAACAGCCCGGGCTGATCCCGACCCGTGCCTGGAAGCTGAAGGCCACCGGCACATCCTGGCAAGGTGGCGAGAATTTGGTCGCCGGCATCGGCCAGGGCTTCATTACCACGACGCCGTTGCAGCTCGCCGTGATGACGGCCCGCGTCGCCAGCGGCGGCTTGGCCGTCCTGCCGCGCCTGACATTGGATGCCCCACCGCCCGGGGGCGATGCCCCTCAATTTGCTGACCTCGGCATCAAACCGGAGCACATCCGCATCATCCTCGATGCCATGGACGCGGTGGTCAACGAACCGCGCGGCACCGCCAACGGTGCCCGCATCAAGGAAGCCGACATGGCTATGGGCGGCAAGACCGGCACCTCCCAGGTGCGCCGCATCAGCAAGGCCGAGCGCGATCGCGGCGTCATAAAGAACGAAGACCTGCCCTGGGAACGGCGCGACCACGCCCTATTCGTCGCCTACGCCCCGGTCAAGGCACCGCGTTTCTCCGCCGCGGTGGTAGTCGAGCATGGTGGCGGCGGTTCGGCTGTGGCGGCCCCGCTAGTGCGCGACATTCTGCGCTTCGTGCAGGAACGCTACCGTTCACCCAGCAGCGCACCAACAGCGAACCGACCCGACCCGGCGCAAGCCGGACTGAAAAGCGGCTGAGTCCGGCCATGGCAATTTTTGCCCGCGGCCTGAACCCACCCGAGATGACTATCGGGCGCAAATTCTGGCAGGTGCATTGGTTCTTTATCCTGTTGCTCACCATCGTCGCCGCGTTCGGCATGGCCATGCTGTACTCGGCAGCAAACGGCAATATGGAGCCTTGGGCCTCGGCGCAAATGGCGCGCTTCGCTCTCGGCATCGGTATCCTGGTCATCCTTGCGATGATCGACATCCGTCATTGGCTGCGCTGGGCCTATGTCTTCTATGCCTTGTCGTTGCTGTTGCTGGCGGCAGTCGAGGTGATGGGCTACGTCGGCATGGGGGCGCAGCGCTGGATCTCGCTGGGTTTTTTCAACGTCCAGCCGTCAGAAGTGATGAAGATCGCCCTCGTTGTCACTCTGGCCCGTTACTTCCACGGATCCGATTCAGAGGATACCGGCCGCATCGCCCATCTCTTCGTACCAGTCATACTGATTTTACTGCCGACCGCCCTGGTCATGCGCCAACCCGATCTCGGCACCGCCGTCATGCTGATGATGGTTGGTTCCATTCTAATGCTGCTGGCTGGCGTGCGCCTGTGGATATTCGCCCTTGCCGGGGTTGTCGTACTCGCCGTGATTCCGGTCGGCTGGCATTTCATGCATGAATACCAGAGGCTACGGGTCATCACCTTCCTCAATCCCGAAAGTGACCCGCTCGGCGCCGGCTACCACATCATCCAATCGAAAATCGCACTCGGCTCGGGTGGCCTGTTCGGCAAGGGTTTCATGCTCGGCTCGCAAAGTCATCTAAGCTTCCTGCCGGAAAAGCAGACCGATTTCATCTTCACCATGTTGGCCGAGGAATTCGGCATGGTTGGCGGCCTCGGGTTGCTGGCGCTCTATACCCTAATCGTATGTTATGGTTTTGCCATGAGCCTACGCGCCCGCAGCCAGTTCGCCCGGCTGGTCGGCGTGGGCGTCACATCGACCTTCTTTCTCTATGTTTTCATCAACATCGCCATGGTCATGGGCCTCATTCCTGTGGTCGGCGTGCCGCTGCCGCTGATTTCATACGGCGGCACGGCGATGCTGACCCTGCTGTTCGGTTTTGGCATCCTGATGAGCGTGCACGTGCACCGCGACGTCATCATCGGCCGGCGTGGCATCGACGACGGATGGTGACGCCTCCACGCCAACAAACTTCACGCCCATGTCGAGGCGGTATCGACAAACCGGGAACGCTTTGCTATCAGAAGCCCCCCGTTACCTTTGGGGCGCATAGCTCAGTTGGTAGAGCAGCTGACTCTTAATCAGCGGGTCCCAGGTTCGAGTCCTGGTGCGCCCACCATTTAAATCAAAGAGTTACATAGAGTATTTCCCCCGAGAAACCGGGGCAGTTCGTTTTCAGGCTAACATTTGGGCTAACTGGCAACGTGTGCGACGTCCTGCTAGTTAAAAAAAAACTCCCGCCCCTTGATCGACGATCCCATCGTCAGGTTGCCCGCCGTGGCCACCTGACCTCCCCCGCCAACCCTGCCGGAGATCATGAGACCCCCGCGCTCCTACACCACCTCAAGGGACACGCTCGGCTTTGTTCTCGGCCATCACGAGGGTCAGGACCCATTAATCCGGTGTAGAGGATTTTTGGCGATGGTGATGGAAGGTGGCCCCAGTATCCTGGGCGGCCCGGAGAAGTTCCGCGATGCCAGTCGTGGCGCCATCACAGGTCAAGCGTGCTCCCCAGACCCCCCGAATCAGCCGTCACAGGCGTCACGCCGGCACAAGTGGCGGTTTCCATGGGTTTCGGTCCTCGCTATCCGTCACACCGGGGTCGTCACACCGTCACGCCGGGGAGGCTCCGTCGGCATTGACGGTGGTAAGCGCCCGGTGAACCCGCCCTGCCATTGAATGATAGTGAGAGCTAATGTCCATTAGCGAGTAAATGGACATTAGCGGTCGCGGATAAGGCAAAATTTCATTGGGTATTGTAGAACGTAGTAAGCTTGGTTCAATGCGACCTACGTCGCCGTACTACGTCGTGTGGTGCCGTGAGACGCGAGCAGAATCTGCCTGCCGCCGCGCTCGCAGCAGTTTCAGCGTCAGCACGACGTTGAGGCCGAAGGACACGACCAGCACCAGCGATAGGGCCACACAGAAGAGCCACACGTTGACCTCTTCGTAGGTCACCCCAAGAAATTTGGCGACGTCCACCAGAAGGACCACGCACCAGTCGAACCACTGATCGATCCATGGGATGCCACTGTTGGCCATCGTCATGTTTCTCCTCTTGGCGTGCACTGCGTCACACAGTTCCCCTGAGTCCGCTGCGTGATTTTATGTGACCTAGTGGAGCGGCTCTAACGTTTCTTTCCCTCGGTTGACGGCCAAGCTAGGCAAATATTGTCCCGCTCCGCGATCAAGATTGCCCAGGGTGACCTTGAGGGCTACAGTTTTGACGGACGCGGGGATTCATATGGGGAATGTCGGTTTAATGGCAGCGAAGCCGCCGGGGGAGGGACAGGGAGAGGGGTAAGTCGCTGCGATTGCCCTGTTTGCTAAGCGCCAGCCGGGCCCAGGGATTCAGCAGACCATGTACAGCGTGCGAAAATGGGTTTTATATTTGGCACTGTTCACTGGATATCGCCCCTCGACCAAGGAAATGAGGCCAGTCTGAGATAACCTCGGGAGAATGCCCATGCTGGTTCAAGAAAAGCCGCAGGCCACACTGCACATTCGCAAGCTATCCCCGCATATCGGTGCAGAAGTTACCGGCATCGACCTCAGCCAGCCCATCGATGGCGAAACCAAGGCATTGCTCAATCGGGCGATCCTGGAGAACGTCTGCATGGTCATCCGCGACCAACACTTCACGCCCGAGCAATTCGCCCGAGTCGCGGAATTGTTCGGCGAGGTGCTGGACCAGGACCATCCGAAGTATTCCTTCCCCGGCCTGCCGACCATCAAGCGCCATTCCAACTACAACCTCGATCCTAACGGCAACCGCATCAAGGAAGGCCTGCATTGGCACACCGACGGCGCCTTTCGCGACCAGCCGCCGAAGTTCACCATGCTGTATGCCGTCGAACTGCCGGACGCAGGCGGCAATACCAACGTGGTCAATATGCGTGCCGCCTATCGCGCCTTGCCCGGGGACCTGCGCCAAAAGGTCGACGCCATGCGCACCAACAACGTGCGCATGGGCAGCAAGGCGCGCTATCGGGTCAATACCAACAACGTCGCCATCATGGCCCAGGGCGGTCAGGTGGCGAACCAGCATCCGCTGGTGCGCAGCATTGACGACACCGG
>CAMCUA010000031.1 GCA_945878455.1 Asaia bogorensis
GGCCGCCCACAATCCGGCCAAGGCCAATAGCGGCGGCCCGATGTAGAAGCCGAGCTTGGGCAGCACGGCGTAAAGCTGCGCCGCGGCAACGCCGCGCGCCCCGACCACGCCCTGGATATGGGCGAGATAGTCCAGGACGGAGACATCGAACAGGATGAACGTCAGCGCCGTCGCCGCCAGGGCCGTCGCCGCCATCGTCGGCCAGCCCAGCCATGCCCGCTCCATGAAATAGCCGAGTGCCAACGGCAGGAAATAGACGAAGGCATGGATTTTGAAAGCGATGGCCAAGCCGCCGCACAGACCGGCGGCGATCCACGCCAACCACGAGCGGCCGAACAGCGGTGCCGCCAATCCAAGCGTCGTCGCCAGTATCAGGAAGGGATCGGGCCTGACCCAAAAGGCGACCCCGCCCAGAGCCAGTTGCAGCGCCAACAGACCTGCCGTGCCGATCAGGGCGCGCACCAGTCCGTAACGCCGCCAGGCGACCGCCAGGAACAAGGCCGGCGTCGCCAGGGCCGCCAGCGCCGGGGCCATCTTGCTGGCCGCGATCGACGGTCCCAGGGCGGACAAACTGGCATAGACGGCGGCGAACAATCCGAGGCCATAGGCGCTGCGCTGATGCAGGGCATGATCGGCGGGCAGGTAGAGGGCGACATCGCCGGCCAACCGCCAGGCCCGCGCCGCCACTGACGGCTCGGCATGGTCCAGGTAGGTCTCGACCTGGACATAACGCACCGCATCCCAGCCGAGCAGGGCGCCCAGCGCCAGCACAACCGCGCCCGCGGCCAGCGCGACCGGGGCAAGGCGGCCCTCCACGGGGCTTTTGGGCGACGAAGCGGGCATGCGGTGCGATTGACCCTTTATGGCGAATCGGTCAGACGGTATACCCGACCGGTCACCGATGTGCCCTCGAGGCGTCCGTACGGCGAAGGAAGTTCAGGGATGAAATGCGTCATTCTCGCCGGCGGCCTGGGAACGCGGTTGACCGAGGAAACCGTCATCAAGCCCAAACCGCTGGTCGAAATCGGCGGCCGGCCGATCATCTGGCACATCATGAAGCTCTATTCCCACTACGGCATCGACGACTTCATCGTCTGCCTGGGCTACAAGGGCCACCTCATCAAGGAATACTTCGCCAATTATCACCTGCACATGAGCGACGTGACCGTCGACGTGCGCCGCCGCGCTGTCGAGGTGCATGCCACCGAGGCGGAGCCCTGGCGCGTCACCCTGATCGATACCGGCGACGATTCCGGCACCGGCGGGCGCCTGCGCCGTATCCTGCCGCATGTCGCCGGCGAAGAGACTTTCTGCATGACCTATGGCGATGGCGTCGCCGATCTCGATATCGGCCGGTTGATCGCTTTCCACCGGGCCCATGGCAAGTGGGCTACCGTCACCGCCACGCGGCCGTTGCCGCGCTTCGGCGTCATGCACCTGGCCGGTGATCGTGTCGATGCCTTCGAGGAAAAGCCGCACGGCAAGGACGATTGGGTCAGCGGCGGCTTCTTCGTGCTCTCCCCCACCATCGGTACGGTCATCGAGGGCGACGATGCCGTGATGTGGGAACAGGCGCCGATGCGCCGGCTGGTCGAGATGGGCCAGATGATGGCCTTCCGCCACGACGGTTTCTGGCGGCCGATGGATACGTTGCGCGACAAGATGGTCCTCGAAGAGCTCTGGGAAGGTGGCAAGGCGCCATGGAAGGTCTGGGAGAACGGCCGGACATGACGGCGCCCGCGCAAGCCGCCCGGCGCCAGCTGATCAGCGTCATCACGCCTTGCTACAACGAGGAAGAAGGCATCCGCGAATGCTACGCGGCGGTGCGCCGGGTGTTCGATGAAAAACTGCCTGGCTACGACCGCGAGCACATCTTCGCCGATAACGCTTCGACCGACAGCACGCTCGCCATCCTCAAGGAGATCGCCGCCGCCGACCCGGCGGTGAAGATCATCGTCAACGCCCGCAACTTCGGGCCGATGCGCTCCCACTTCAACGCGGTGAAGGCCGCCGTCGGCGATGCCGCCCTGCTGTTCATGCCCGCCGACTTGCAGGACCCACCCGATCTTCTGCCGCAATTCGTCGCGAAATGGGAACAGGGCTGGGAGGTGGTCTACGGTGTGCGTGCCAACCGGGTCGAAGGCTTCCCGATGAAGCAGATTCGTAAATGTTATTACCGCCTGGTCAGCGGCACCACCTACCTTGACATGCCACCCGACGTTGGCGACTGCCAGTTCGTCGACGGCAAGGTGTTGCGCGTCATCCAGCAGTTCGAGGATCACTATCCCTTCGTCCGTTCGATGGCCTTCGAGGTCGGCTTCCGCAGCACGCCGCTGCCCTATACCGTGCAGGCGCGGACCCGTGGAATCAGCAAAAACCGGCTGTTTCACCTGGTCGACCAGGGGCTGAATGGCCTGATTTCGTTTTCGACCGTGCCGCTGCGCATCGCGCTCTATGCCGGCATCGTCATCGCGCTCTTGTCGGTGCTCTTCGCCCTGGTCAATGTCATCCTGACCCTGGTGCTCGATCAGGACATCCCGCGCGGCATACCGCTCCTCATCACAGCGCTGTTCTTCTTTTCCGGCGTGCAGCTGTTCTTCATCGGCTTTCTCGGCGAATACGTGCTCTCAATCCACAACCAAGTGAAACGCCGCCCCCTGGTGGTCGAACGCGAGCGGGTCAACTTCAATCCGCCGCAAAACCCGCCGCCGGCTTGAGCCGGCATCAGTCGCTGATCTCGACCTTCTCCGACACCCACGCCGGCCGCTCGAAGGCCACGAAACGGTTGTTGGCGGCGAATTCCGCATCCGTCACGTAAGGATACTGATCGTTGATCGGCCGGCCGAGTTCCAGCTTCGGCTCGATCAGAGTGTTGGGGTGTAGCGTCACATCGATCACCGCCGCTCCCGGCCGGCGCAGAACGTCTTCGGAAAACTGCTCCAGCCGGTCGACCTTCAGATAGCCGAGACCATATCCCTCGACGATTTTGCCGAAGTTGGGCACGCCATAACCCCGCCCGGTGGCATCGTGGCGGCTGTCCATGTACAGATCCTGGAACTGCTTGACGATACCGTAGCCGTAGTTGTTGAGGATGATCACCTTGATGTCCAGGCCGTACTGGGAAATTGTCTGCAACTCCTGGATATTGCTCTGGAATCCGCCGTCACCGATGATCACGATGGTCTGCTTGCCGGGCCGGGCGATCGCCGCACCGATAGCTGCCGACAGGGCATAGGAAATCGGCGCGCAGCCGCCGTTGGTGAAGATCGTCTGCGTGGTGCGCAAGAAGCTCTGAAAGAACCAGCAGGTGGTGGCGCCGCAGTCGACGACGATGGTGGCGTCGGCGTCCGCCATGCGGTTCAGCTCGGCGACGATCTTGTAGGGTGAGATGCTGTTGTGGCGGCGTGCCGACTGAGAAATGTCGATGCCGTGGAAGCGCTGCTTCATCTCGGCCGTATAGGCCCGCCAGTCGGCAGACGGGCGCGGCCGGTCCAAGCCGTCGAGTAGGCCCGCCACCTGGGCCAAGTCGAGTCGTGTCGTGCCGTAGCCGTCCTTGGCGTACTTCTTCAACTCTTCCTCGTCGACGTCGATGACATGGACCTTGGCCTCTGGGGCGAATTGGCGCGGGTCGCCCGGGCGCTGGCGGGTATCCAGGCGTGAGCCTAGAACCATAAGGGAGTCGGCATTTTGCAAGGCATAATTCGCGCCGCGATTGCCATAGACGCCGATGCAGCCCATGTAGCCGGGGAAGTCCTGGGCGAGGTAACAGGAACCGCTCCAGCTGGCGACGACCGGAATCTCGCTCCGACGCAGCCATGCCTCGACCTCAGTCGCGGTTCCCGCCAGGCCGCAGCCGGCGCCGAATAGTGCGATGGGCCTTTCCGATGCCGCGAACAGTTCGTTCACCTGCCGGATGCCGGTGGCGACCGCCGCTGTGTCGGCGCCCTTGGCACGCGGCGGCGGGTAATAGAGCACCTCGTCGCCGACCTCGCGCTGCTGCAGGTCCATCGGGATATCGATCAGCGCCGGGCCCATGCGTCCGCTGATGGCGGCGTTATAGCCTTCGATCAGTGCTTCTTTCAGCTCTTCGGGCGTCGTTACCTGACGGGCGTATTTGGTCACCGATTTCACCAGCTCGACGATGTCGGTTTCCTGGAAGCCGAACTGGCGCACCCGGGTCCCCTGGAAAATCTCGGCGTGCTTCAGGTTGACCTGACCGGTGATGTACAGCACCGGGATGCTGTCGAACCAGTTGCAGCAGATGCCGGTGACCAGATTGGTCGCCCCTGGGCCGCTCGTTGCCATGACCGTGCCGACCTTGCCCGAGACGCGCCACACCGCGTCGCCAGCCATGGCGGCGGCCTGTTCATGCTGGAAACAGCGGTAGTCGATCCGGGGATGGCGGCCCAGCGCGTCGACCATGAAGGTCGCCGCTCCACCGGTCAGCAGGAAGACGTCGCTGATGCCGCGCTGGACGAGGAATTCGGCGATATAATCGGCGCCCTTCATATTCGTCCAAAACTCCCCTGGAATACTTTTCAATCGCGTGGGATCGAAAAGTGCTCACACCTTATTGAAATTAGAGCGGATCGCGATCTGCTCTAGGGCGCGATGACGGCGGCAGCCCGGCTGGCCCTTCTTAGCCTCACGCCCGCGCTGCCTTCAAGGCGGAAAGCGTTGTCATCACCCCGTCGATGGCCCGGCCGTCGGGACGATAGCCCCAATCTGCCGCCGCGTGGTTTTCGGAATAGTAAACGGACTTCGCCCCTGTCGCTGCCACCACGTTGGCATTGCTGGTGATTCGCCAACGGAGCCCGAACGCCTGTTGGGCGGCGGTCAGCAGGTCGAATTTGGCCACCGGCGCATCGGTGTAAAGGTCGAGCGCCGCATTGACTGGCCCTTTGGCGGCTTGCCAGCGCCGAATGACGCCGTCGATCATCGCCATCAGCTGCCGGGGCGTCGCATAATCGCGAATCGCATTCTCCGCCATTGTTGCCAATTCCCGCCCGTCGAGCAGGGCGTTGACCAGGTCGACGATGAACAACCGGCCCTCGCGGTTGAGGAATCTCGAAACATAGTTGAACACCCGGATATCGACGATGTTGAGCCCGCCATGCGCCCGGTGCCGCGCCTCGGCATGGCGTTTGACGATGCCATAGAAGTCGGCTGGCTCGATGCGGTTAACGCTGCGCTCGATCGTGCTGTCGCGCCGCGCCGGTTCCTGGAAGTCCGTGCCATAGACCGCGCCTGACGACATGTTGACGTAGAGCCGCCGCGGCTCGGCAGCCAGGAAATCCAGCGCGCGTCCGTCGAAATCGGCCGTCAGGGCGAACAGTCCGGCACCCAGGTCCCGCACCCGCGCCGGATCGCCCGCGCCGACGCAGTTGATCACCACGTCCGCCGACGTCGCGCCGAAGTCGTCGATGGGCAAGGCCGTGAAGGCCGCATCGCCCAACGCCCGCCGGTCTGCCGCCAACGCCTCCGGCCGCCGCGCATAGGCGAGCACGGACGGGCCGCCGGGCTTGGCATATTCGTGCAGCAGGCTGCGCCCGATATGTCCCGTGGCGCCGAGGATGGCGATCCGTAGTTTGTCGTTCATTGCGCCGCCGCGACGGCGCCCCGCTGCCGCGCGAAGTCGTGGATGACCGACAGCACATGGTCGATATGTGCGTCGGTCAGGCCGGGGAAAACGCCGATCCAGAACGTTGCGTCGACCACCCGGTTGGCATTGATCAAATCGCCCGCCACCCGGTGCGGTCGGCCGATCATATAAGGCTGGCGCAGCAGGTTCGATCCGAACAGAAGGCGCGTGCCAATGCGCTTGTCGTTGAGATGCTTGACCAGGTCGTCGCGGCTGAACGGCGTGTCCTGGCGCATGGTCAGCGGCAGGCCGAACCACGACGGCTCGCTCTTCGCCGTCGCCTCTGGCAGGATGAAGAATTCCTCCAGGCCGCCAAGTCCCTCGCGCAGGCGCGCATAGTTGTGCCGGCGGGCCTCGCCGAAACCAGCCAGCCGGTCCATCTGCGCCAGGCCGATGGCGGCCTGCATGTCGGTCATCTTCAAATTGAAGCCGAGATGGGAATAGATGTACTTGTGATCGTAGCCGTGCGGCAGTTCGCCCAATTGCCAGCCGAAGCGCTTCTTGCAGGTATTGTCCGCCCCTGGCGCGCAATAGCAGTCGCGTCCCCAGTCGCGGATGCTTTCCAAGGCGCGCAGCAGCCTGGGATTGGCGGTGAACACGGCGCCGCCCTCGCCGGTGGTGATGTGATGCGCCGGATAGAACGACAGGGTACCGACATCGCCGAAGGTGCCGACCGGCTTGCCGTCGTAAGTCGAACCCAGCGCGTCGCAGCAATCCTCGATGACGAACAGCTTGTGTTGCTTGGCGATGGCCATAACTGCGTCCAGGTCGAACGGATTGCCCAACGTATGGGCCAGCATGATCGCCTTGGTGCGCGGCCCCACGGCTTCGGCGATGCGCTCGGGCATGGCGTTATAAGTCGGGATGTCGACATCGACGAATACCGGCGTCAGGCCGTAAAGCAATGTCGGGTTGAGCGTCGTCGGAAAGCCGGTGGCACAGGTGATGACCTCGTCGCCCGGCTTCAGCGCCCGCTCGCCCATCAGGTGCGAGGTCAGTGCCGCGAAGGCGACCAGATTGGCCGAACTGCCTGAATTGACCGTGCGCACATATTTCCGCCCGATGAAATCGGCCAGCCGCTTCTCGAAGGCGTCGTTGAAGCGCCCGGTGGTCAGCCAGAAGTCGAGTGCGCTGTCGACCAGGCTGGTCATATCGGACGGCCCGAACACCCGCCCCGATACCGGCACTGGCGAGGTTGCCGCGTCGAACGGCTGCGCCGGATAGGCCGCCTCACAGTAGCGTCGGGTCAGTTCCAGGATCTGGGCGCGCAGGGTTTCCGGATCGTCTGCCATATCCGCCTCGTCAGCCTTGCCGCGCGTTTTCGGCGTGGGCATCCATGTAATCCCGAATCTGCTGCGTTGTCAGCGCCCGAACGTCCTCGCCCCGCGCCTGGGCGCGGTGCCAGGTCACGGTCAGCCCAAGTCCCTTGTCGAGCGACAGCAGCGGCCGCCAGCCGATCTCGGCCCGCGCCTTGGCGCTGTCGAGCTTGAGGAAGGTCGCCTCGTGCGGTGCGTCCTGCGGCGGGTTGACCCGGATCGCCGCGCCCGCGCCCCACAGCGTCCGCGCGGTCTCGGCGACGCGCAGCACCGGCGCTTCGGCGGCCATGTCGGGCCCGAAGTTCCAGGCCCCTGCGAACCGCGCCGGCTCCGCGCATAGCCCTTGTGCCAGCAGCAGATAGCCGGCCAGGCAGTCGAGCACGTGCTGCCACGGCCGGATCGCTTGCGGCGAACGGATCTCCACGGTTGCACCTTGGGCGAAGCCGCGCATCAGGTCGGGCAGCAGCCGGTCCTCGCCCCAATCGCCGCCACCAATGACGTTGCCGGCCCTTGCCGAGGCGATGCCCGCTGCCGGAAAGAAGCTGCTCCGCCACGCGCCGATAACCAGTTCCGCCGCCGCCTTCGACGCGGCATAGGGATCGCGCCCGCCCAGCGCATCGCCCTCGCGATAGCTCCAATGCCACTCGCGGTTCTCGTAGCATTTGTCGGTGGTAATGCAGACCGCCGCGCGTAGGTCTTTTACCGCGCGCGCTGCTTCCAGCACGTGCGCCGTGCCCATGACATTGACGGCGAAGGTTTCCAACGGCTCGCGATACGAACGCCGCACGATTGGTTGGGCGGCAAGGTGTAGGACGATCTCGGGCCGGGCGGCGGCCATCGCCTGCCTCACCGCCGCCGCGTCGCAGAGATCGGCGCGCACGTCGGCGGTGAGCGCCGCGTTCACGCCTGCCGCCGTGAACAGGTTCGGGCTCGATGGCGGCTCCAGCGCGAAGCCGTGCACCTCGGCGCCCAGCTCGGCCAGCCACAGCGCCAGCCAGCCGCCCTTGAAACCGGTATGGCCGGACAGCCAGACGCGCTTGCCCCGCCAGAAGGCCGGGTCGATACGTGCCGCCCCGGCGTTCAACGCAGCTCCGCCAGCATCGCCGGCTCGAAATCCTTCGGCGTCGCCCCGGCGGCGAAAACGCGCGCCAGGTCCGGGTTGGCGATGAAGAAGCGTCCCCACATGGCGGCGTCGATCCAGCCCTCGGCGATCTCGCGCTCCGCTTCCTCCTGGCGGAGCGAAGCGCCCGCCATCAGGAAATGCGGCCACAGCGGCCGCACCTTGCGCACCACCCGCGCGCCGGTCTGCCAGTAATCCGCCCGTGCGTTGGTCACCGCCAACTTGGTCAGGCCGCGCTCCGCCATGGCCGGCACCAAGTGCCCGATCATGGTGTCCAGGTCGGGCCACTCGTAGATGCCGCCCATATCGCGCACCGGGCTGAGGCGCACCGCCACCCGGGCCGCGCCGACGGCGTCGATGACCGCCTGCAGGCAGTCCAGCGGAAAGCGGCAGCGGTTGGCCACCGACCCGCCATAACCGTCGGTCCGCTCGTTGACCCTAGCGTCCATGAACTGATCGGCCAGATAGCCGTTGGCGAAATGCAGCTCGACGCCGTCGAAGCCGGCGGCCAGCGCCTGGCGCGCCGCGTTGGCGAACTGCGCGTAAACTGCCGGCATGTCCTCGGGGCTCAGCGCGCGCGGCGTGCCGAACGGCTTGTTGTTCTGCCGGTTCATGCCCTCGGCCGGCTTGTCGGTGGACGATACCGGCGGCACCCCACCGGTGAAGTCGGCATGGCTGATTCGGCCGCAATGCCACAACTGGCACAGCAGGCGCCCGCCCGCCGCCTGGACCCGCGCGACGATGGGCCGCCAGGCATTGGCGTGGGCTAGTGTTTCGATATAGGGCACGTCGCGATAACCGTCGCCGCTCGGGTGGATCACCGTGCCTTCGGTGACGATCAGCCCGGCGCCGGCCTCGGCCCGGCGCGCGTAATAATCGGCCATGCGTTCGTTCGCGATGTGTCCTGGCGCGAAGCTGCGTGTCATCGGCGCCATGACGATGCGGTTGCGGATCGTGCCGATCCCCGGAAGTTCGCAAGGGTCCAACAGCATCAGGCGGCAGTCCTATAAGCGGCGAACAGGTTTTGGAAATGCGGCCGGTGCAGATATTCGGCCAAGGCTTCCCGCCACGGCGGCATGCGATCCAACCCCTCGGCCTTCAGCCGGCGGCGTTCCATCACGGCGCGCGGCGGCCGCTTCACCAGCTCCGCCGCCGCGACAGCGCTTTCCGAGGTCGCCTCGACGGTGAACACCGCCGCCAGCCCCAATTCGCCAACGCAGGCCCGCGCCAGTTCGCAGAAGCTCGCCTCGCCGTCGCAACTCAGGGTGTAAAGCCCCGACCGCTGGCGGTCCATCAGCAGTGCCGAATTGCGCGCCAGGTCGACCGTCCAGGTCGGCTGCCACACCCGGTCGCCGACCGCGTAGCTGTGTGTGCCGGCATCCAGCAGCTTGCGCACATGGGCGACGAACTTGCCGACGAAATTCTTGTCCTTCTCCTCGCCACCGAAGAAGCCGGCCATGCGGATGGCCAGCGCCCGCTCGCCCAGGCGGTCGATCAGCAATCGCTCGGCCTCCAGCTTGCATGTGGCATAGACCGAACCCGGATTCGGCGGCGTATCTTCGTCGATCGGCAACTGGCTGCCATCGAAGACCAGGAACGACTGTGGATACAGCACCCGCGCACCCGTGCGCTCGGCCAACTCCGCGATGTTCTCCGTGCCGCCCACCTGGACACGGCGCGTCTCGTCGGGCTGCGTCTCGCAACGCTCCGCGTTGACGTCGGCGGCGCAATGTACGATCCACGCCGGCTTCTGCGCCGCCAGCGCCAGCACGGCCCCCCGGTCGGTAACGTCCAAGCGCTCGCGCGCTAGGGCCAGCACCCGGGCATCCGGTGCCCCGGCGGCCAGCACCTCGGCAAAGGCACGCCCCAGCATGCCGCCGGCCCCGGTGATCAGCACCGTGGCTCGCGAATCGTTCAACTGTGACAAGGAATCGGCAGCCCGCATGGGGCCGCAGGATGGCGGAAAACATCCGGGAACACCAGTTTGGAAGCCGGTCTATCGGCCCTTGGTATCGGCCTCGATGGCGCGCAGGCCCTCGACCAGCGCCTTCGCCCCGTCGATCATGAAGTTTAGGTCGCTGCTGCCCTGGATATAACGCGCCCCCGCCGCGATGAAGCGGGCCACGATGTCGCGCCGCGGCCCGACGCCGCAGCCGGCAATCTTGCCATGCTGTTTGCAGGCGGCGATCACCGTCTCCACCCCACCGATGAAGGCGGGGTTGTCGAAATCGCCCGGTCGGCCCAATTCGGCGGCGAGGTCCCCCGGCCCGACGGTCAGCACGTCGACTCCCTCGACGGCGGCGATGGCGTCGGCATTGGCCACCCCTTCCGGCGATTCGATCATCATGGCGACCAGGATCTGGCCGTTGGCGATGGCCGCCGCTTCGCCCGGCGGCACGCTGCGATAGTTGAAATGCACCATGCGCCCGACCAGCGAACGCTTGCCGAGCGGCGGATACTTGCAATGGCTGACCAGCCGGCGCGCCATCTCAGCCGTATCCACATGCGGAAAGATGATGCCCATGGCGCCGCCGTCCAACACCCGGCTGGCGTGGTGATGCTCATAGCCGGGCACGCGCACCAGCGGCGTCACGCCGGCGTCCTGGCAGGCGATGGCCATCTGCGCGGCGAGGTCCAGATCGACGGTGCCGTGCTCCATGTCGATGTTGACCCAATCGACGCCCAGCGGCGCCAGCAGCCGGCCGATATCCGTGGTCCGCCATTGGCGCAGCGCCACCCCGATGCCAAGCCCGCCGGCGCGCATCTTGGCCAGCGCATGGTTGTGCATGGGGTTCAGGCCGCTTCGCGGATGCGTAGGTTGAACAGGGTGACCTTGACGCCCGCCTTGTCGAATTCCTGTTGGATGGCGGCCACTGTCGTGCGCTCGAGCCGGATCGCCACCGGCTTGCCCAGCGTCGGCGAGGCGATGGCGAATGCCTTGCCGGCCTTGGCGCCCCCGGCGCGTAACCTCTCGACCTGACCGGGAAGGCTGGCCACGCCCTCGGCGCCCTTGCCGGCAAGATCGGCCGCGATCAGCCGGTCGGCGATGGCCGCCGCCGCATCGGGCGCCGTGCCGCTCTTTTGCAACAGCTTCATCGTCAGCTGGCGCACCTTCAGGGCGTCGTAATGGTCGGCCGTCTTCTGCTGCGGCATGTGTATCCTCCCCTAGGTTCGTTGCTCGCCGTAAAACAGCGTAACCACATGCCGGGCTTCGGCAAAGAACAACCAGCGTTCGACGACGAAGCCCGCGCCCAACGACACGGTGGCGACAACCGTCAGTGCACCGGCCAATTCCACCGCCACCAGCACCGCGGCCGTCGCCAGCAAGGGCAGGACGAAGCCCAGGATCACCACGATTCGGCGCAGTGCCCGAGCATGCCGGCGCGCCACCCGATAGCCCATCTCGCGCAGTACCCAGTTGTCCGCCGTATGCGGCGACAGCAGCGGCCTGACCGCGCCGATCCGCCCCAGGCCCGTCGCCGACTCCGCCGTGCTGGCGTTGTTGGGCCGGTCGATGTGGCGCCAGTAGCCGACCTTGACGGCAAGTCCCGCCGCCAGCGCCAGCAGCGTTAACCGGGTCAGTACTGCCGGCACCTCGGCGGTAAGACCGGCGACGGCGCCGAGCAGAACGCCGCCGGAAGCCAGCGACAACACCAAGTATGCCGGCGGTACCCAACCGTTGTGCCACGCCGGTACCGACTTCAGCGAACCGTAGATCATGCTGGTGCAATAAACGGTCAGCAGCGCCATGCCCGCCGTCACCAGTCCGGCCAGGGCCCACGGCCCATCCGTCCGCCCCAGCAGCACCCAGCCGCCGCCGTATAACGCGATGGGCACGAACGCCGCTACGGCGGCAACACCCTCACGCGATAGCCACGATGACCGCCACTGGCTGAACGCGCGCCAGGCCCGTTCCGGATGGCCAAGATGAAAGGTCGATGCGATCAGGCCCAGGCTTACCAGGGCGATGGCCAGGGCGAAGGCGGCAAGGCCGAACGGCGTCGTTGTCGGGAGCCGTCCGGCGACGCCCAGGATGCCTAGCCACGCTAGCATGCCGTAGCCGGCACCCGACGCCGTGGTGAACAGCACGATGGAATACGCAGGCCGCATCGCTGGATGAACTCAGCCCAACTTGTCGAGCGCGCGGTCGAGCCAGCCGAGGAAACCGTCCGGCTTCGCCTGGTCCGCTACCGCCAAGCCGGCAGCCTCGCAGCCGGTGACTTCACGCGCCTGCTTCGGGCGCGGCGGCAGGTATTTGTTCACAGGCCGGGTGCCTTGTTCGGGCATCAGGTCGAAGCCGCCGCGCGCCAGCACCAGCAGCGACACCTCGGACTCCGGATCGCCGAGATCGCCGAAGTGACGGGCTCGGCTCGGGCAGGCCCGCACGCAGGCCGGCTCGCGGTCTTCCGCGGGCAGGTTCTCGTTGTAGATGCGGTCTACACACAACGTGCATTTCTTCATCACCTGGGCCTGACCGTCCATTTCCCGAGCCCCATAGGGACAGGCCCAGGCGCAGAGGCCGCAACCGATGCACCAGTCCTCGTCGACCAGCACGATGCCGTCGGCCTGCCGCTTATACGATGCCCCCGTCGGACAGACGGTGACGCAGGGCGCATCATCGCAATGCAGGCAGGAACGCGGGAAATGCACGATCTGCGCATCTTGCCCGGCCATCGATCCCTGGGCCGGCGTCACCTCATAGGCATGTACCCGGTTCAGCCACGCACCCACCGGATCGGCGCCATAGGCATTCTGGTCCGACAGCGGCGTGCCGTAGCCGCCGGTGTTCCATTCCTTGCAGCTGACGACGCAGGCATGACAGCCGACGCAGGTGTCCAGGTCGATGACCAGGCCGAGCTTCTTGGTCGTCGTTTCGGGCAGGCACGTCATCGGCACCATTCCTTGCCGAAGGCTACCTCGTCGGGGCCCCATGCGACCGGCGATCCCGTGGCGCTCAGGTTCGGCTGGCAGCCGTCCGCCGGCCGCTCCGCCTTCTCCAGCCGCACGCGCAGATCGTACCACGCCGCCTGGCCGGTGATCGGATCCGAATTCGCCCAGCGCAGGCCGTCACCCTTGGGCGGCAGCAGTTCGTGGATCAGGTGGTTGAGCAGGAAGCCCCGCGTCGTCTCCTGTGCATCCGGCTTCAACGCCCAGGCCCCCTTGCGTTTGCCGATGGCGTTCCAGGTCCA
The DNA here is from genome assembly GCA_945878455.1 of Asaia bogorensis. Classification (GTDB taxonomy): domain Bacteria; phylum Pseudomonadota; class Alphaproteobacteria; order Rhodospirillales; family CAMCUA01; genus CAMCUA01. The sequence continues at coordinate 13,267 of CAMCUA010000031.1, forward strand.
CACCGTACGGCTGTTGACCGCGTCCATGCGGGCAATCGGCACCGTGATGCGGCCGTGATGCGAGATGACTTGCGCCCAGTCGCCGTCCTTGAGTCCGAGTTCGTCGCAGACGCCGCCCGGCACGAACAGCGGATCGCGGCCGTGGATCTGGCGCAGCCAAGCATTCTGTGATCCCCAGGAATGATACATCGCCGCCGGTCGCTGGGTGATGGCATGCAAGGGGAAACCGTCGAGACTGCCATTGGCCGTCAGGGCTTCTTCCTCGAATGGCGGATACCAGATCGGTAGCGGATCGAAGGTCCGCCGCATGCGTTCGCGTAGATGCTCCGGCGGCACCAGGGCGCCGAAGCCTTCGGCGGCGCGCTGGAATTTGGCCAGCGGCTCCAGGTAAAGCTGGAACGTCACCGGCATCGGCCCGTCGAAGAAGCCCATGTCCACCGCCCAGTCCTGATAGCTGGCATTGGCGTGCTTGAAATAACGCGCATCTGCCGGCACCGCTTTCTGCCAGAAGCCGCCGTTCTCGATGTAGCGCTCGATCTGCTCCGGGTTCGGCCGGCCGCGACCCGAACGTTCGCCCTTTTCTCCGCGAAAGCCGGCCAGCGGCCCGACGTCGGGGCGGCGCAGATGGTTGACGATATAGTCCGCATAGTCGCTGTAGCGCGCCTTGCCCTCGGCGTCGGTCAGCCCCGGTAGGCCGAGCCGCACGCCGAGTTCGAGCAGCACCGTCTGGAACGGCCGCACGTCGCGATCCGGCTCGACCACCGGCCAGCGGATGGCGTCCGCCGCCGCGTCCGGCTCGCAGATCGGCCGGTCGAGCAGCGAAATGCAGTCGTGCCGTTCCAGATAGGTGGTGTCAGGAAAGATCAGGTCCGCATAGGCGACCATCTCGGACGCATAGGCGTCCGAATAGATGATCTTCGGAATGACATAGCTGCCGTCGTCCTTCTTCGCTTCAAGCATGGCGATGACCCCCTCGGTGTTCATCGAGGAATTCCATGCCATGTTGGCCATGTAGAGGAACAGGACTTCGATAGGGTAGGGGTCGCCGGCATGGGCATTGGCGATAACCATGTGCATCAGCCCGTGGGGCGACAGCGGCGCTTCCCAGGAAAATGCCTTGTCGATGCGGATCGGCCGGCCTGCCGCGTCGAGAGCCAGGTCTTCCGGCCCGCGTGGATAGCCGAGGTGCGGTCCGCGCAGCGGCTGGTTCGGTGTCGATGCCGTGCTCGGCACCGGATGCGCCTCCAGCGGCTTCGGATAGGGCGGTTTGAAACGGAACCCGCCCGGACAATCGATGCTGCCCAACAGGATTTGCAGCAGGTGCAACGCCCGGCAGGTCTGGAAGCCGTTGGCATGCGCCGAAATGCCGCGCATGGCGTGGAAGCTGACCGGCCGGCCGATCATCGTTTCATGGCGCTGGCCCTTCATGTCGGTCCATGGTTGCGCCAGCACGATCTCTTCGTCGAAGGCGACCCGCGCCAGTTCGCCGGCCAGCCGGCGGATCTGCGCCGCCGCGATGCCCGTCTCAGCGGCGACGTTATCGGGCGCATAGCGCGCGTCCAGATAGGTGCGCGCCATAAGCTCGAAGACCGGCACCGCGCGCCGCCCATCGTCCAACGTCACCTCGCCCTTCAACGCCGGCGTGGCCCCCGCCGCGTCTTCGGCGACCGCGCCATGCAATACCCGGTCCCAGACCAGCGGCCTGCCCGTTGCGTTGCGTGCGAACAAGCCATGATCGGCCTGTCCCTCGTTCTGCACCACCAGCCAGGCGGCGTTGGTGTAACGCAGCAGATAATCGACATCGACGGCCCCGCTGCGCAGCAGTTCGTGGACCAGCGCCAGGATGAACAGCCCGTCGGTACCCGGCGTCACCGGCACCCATTCGTCGGCGATGGCGGAATAGCCGGTGCGCACCGGATTGACCGCCACCACCTTGACGCCGCGTTCCTTGAGCCTGCCCAGGCCGAGCTTGAGCGGGTTGGAGTCATGGTCCTCGGCGACGCCGAAGATCATGAACATTTTGGTCAGCTCCCAGTCGGGCTGGCCGAATTCCCAGAACGAGCCGCCGATGGTGTAAATCCCGGCGGCCGCCATGTTGACCGAACAAAAGCCGCCGTGGGCGGCATAGTTGGGCGTGCCGAACTGCTGCGCCCACCAGCCGGTGAACGACTGGCTCTGATCGCGTCCGGTGAAGAAGGCGAGTTGGCGCGGGTCGTTGTCGCGCAGCGGCTTCAGCCACGACACCGCGACCGCGAAGGCCTCCTCCCACTCAATCTCGCGAAATTCGCCCTTGCCCCGCTCGCCGACCCTGAGCAGCGGTTTGCTCAGGCGCGACGGCGCGTAATGGTTCATGATGCCGGCGGCGCCCTTGGCGCAGATGACGCCCCGATTGATCGGATGCTTCCGGTTGCCCTCGATATAGCGCACCTTGCCGTCGCGCAGGTGGACCAGGATGCCGCAGCGGCAGGCGCACATGTAGCAGGTGGTGCAGCGCACCTCGTCCGAAACCTTGGGCGACGGGTCGAGCCCGTGCTCGGCTGTTATTTTGCTCATCGGAAGAGGTCCCGGCGGTCTCGATGGCGCTGCGCAATAGCTTCCCTCTGTTTGACAGACCGCGGCCCATTCTCCAAATTTTTTTTGCTAAATCCGTATTCGCTACGATGCGCGCCCTGTAACGCCCATGCCCTTTCCGCCGAACAATAAGCATGACGGCGGACGAGACAGGAGGTGAGGGGCCGACGATGACGACACGGCAGCGGGCATCCGTCCCTCCGGCGCCACGGCTGTTGGCCCCGGCGCTCCGGGTTTGGGATAATCTGTCGGGGGTCCTCGAAACCGCCGTCTGGCCGGTTTTTGACCTGGTCCTTCGCTTGTGGCTGGCCCAAGCCTATTTCCGCTCCGGGGTGGTCAAACTTGGCAACTGGGATGTGGCCGTCAAGCTGGCGACCGATGAGTATCCCGTGGCTTGGCTGGCGCCCGAATGGGCCGCGGTGCTTGGCGCGACGATCGAAGTCGGTGGTGCCCTGCTGCTGGCCTTCGGCCTGCTGACGCGGTTTGCGGCCCTGCCGATGGCGGCCCTCGCGCTGGTCATTCACACGGCTTATGTGGCGACGGGCGTCAACCTGTTCTGGGCGGTGCTTCTTGGCTGGTACGTGGTGATGGGGGCGGGACCCATTTCGCTCGATGCCGCCTTCGCGCGAGGTGTCGCCCGGCTGCCGCTGCCCTTGGTGCCGTCAATGGCACGCGCGGCTGCACACGTTACCGCCTATCTCGGGCCCGTCTATCGCTTGTTCCTGCGTGGCTGGATCGCTTGGGTATTCCTTGCCCTGGGTCTGGCCCTGGTTGGCGGTATCGACAACGCTGTCCCCTCGATCGTGGGTGACTATGCGCGACCACATTTTTCGCCCGGTCTGCCGGCACTGCTGGCGGCGACGCTCGCCCTGGTCTGCCCGGTGCTGCTGCTGGCCGGGCTGGCAACCCGCCTGGCGGCGATCCTGCTGTTGGCCCTGACGCTGATCGTCCAGTTCACCCAGCCGCCACACCCGGAACACGCCTATTGGCTGCTGCTGCTCGGCTTGATCGCCCTGCGCGGAGCCGGGACGCTGTCGCTCGATGCCGGGCTGCGCTCCGTGCTGATCCGCCGTTATCCGGATGTGCTGTTGCCGTCGCGTTGGGACGATGTGGGCAAGCCGCATGTCGTCATCGTCGGGGCGGGATTTGGCGGTGTCGCCCTGGTGCAAGCCCTGCGTCACGCACCCTGTCGCATCACGTTGATCGATCGGCGCAACTATCATCTCTTCCAGCCCCTGCTGTATCAGGTGGCGACTGCGGGGTTGTCACCGGCCGATATCGCCGCGCCCATCCGCGAGCTATTCCGCGACCAGCCCAACGTCCGGGTGATCCTCGGTCGGGCCACCGGGATCGATACGCCGGGCAAGGCGGTTTTGCTTGGCGAGCGGCGCGTTGCCTACGACAGTCTGGTGCTCGCCACCGGCGCCCGGCACGAATATTTCGGCCGCGACGACTGGGAGAAATGGGCGCCGGGCCTAAAGAAGATTCCCGACGCCACCGCCATCCGGCATTGGATTCTGTCGGCCTTTGAACAAGCGGAGATCGCCGAGGACGATGACCACAGGCGCGCCTGCCTGACCTTTGTCATCGTTGGCGGCGGGCCGACCGGCGTCGAACTGGCCGGGGCCATCGCCGAGTTGGCGTTCCACGGCCTGCGCGGCGAATTTCGCGCTGCTCGGCCCGAGGCGACCCGCGTCGTTCTGGTGCAAGCCGCCGACCGGCTGCTGCCGCCCTTCCCGCCATCCCTGTCGGCGGCGACCAAAGCGGCGCTCGAACATCTGGGAGTCGATGTCCGCCTCGATGCGCGGGTCACCGGCATCGATGCCGACGGCGTCGTGCTGGGGGACGAGCGGATCGCCGCGCGTACCGTGCTGTGGGCAGCGGGCGTCATGGCGTCGCCGGCGGCCAAATGGCTGGGCGTGGCCGCCGATCGCGCCGGCAGGGTCATGGTTGGCGACGATCTTAGCGTGCCGGACCACCCCAACATTTTCGTCATTGGCGATACGGCGGCGTCGAACGCCTGGTCTGGCCGGCCGGTGCCGGGGCTTGCCCCGGCGGCGAAGCAGGCCGGCAGCTATGTGGCGCGCGTCATCGAAAGTCGCCTGCTCAGGCATCCGGCGCCGCCCCCCTTCGTTTATCGCCATGCGGGAAATCTTGCCACCATCGGCCGCGCCTCGGCGGTTGCCGATCTTGGCCCCCTGCATCTTTCCGGATCGTTGGCTTGGTGGTTTTGGGGCGCCGTGCATGTGCTGTTTCTCGCCAACATGCGCAACATGATGTCGGTCACGGTGCAGTGGATCTGGGCCTATCTGACCTTCCGCCGCGGTTCGCGCCTGATTGCCGACAGCGCCGAGGACGAATGAGGGGCTGACAGCTGCCCCCTACCCATCGGCGGCAAGGATCGGGCGCGCGTAAATGAAGCCCTGCGTGGCATAAGTACCGGTGCCCCACGCCTGTCCGGGCGTGTACCAGACCTGCACGGCCGACCAGTCGCCGCGCTCGGAAACGTCGCGGACGGGTGTCTGCTCATGGATGCGCCCGTCGTTCAGCCAGTTGGCGTGATCGACCACGATCAGCCGCTCGCCAACCACCTGCCTGACTACGGCCAGATGGCCCGTCGATTTGCCCGCCGGGCGGAATGCCAGCACGGCGCCCGGCCGCGGCGCCGGCCCGCGGCCATATCGGCCTGCTGCCTGGCCCCACCAGGTCCGAGCATCGCCGCTGATCTCGATGCCCGAAGCCTGGCGCGCATAGGGCACGCATTCGAGCGGCGGGTGCTTAGCGACGATGCGCGCCGCGCGCCAGATGTCCGGCCGTTCCGGCAGGGCTGCCTCGACCGGCGCGGCGCTGTTTCCGGCCGGTGGCGCCTTGGCGCAGGCGGCAAGCCCCAGCGCCGCGCAGAAGATAACCGCGCCGGTGCCGAACGGGCGCAGGCTCTTTCGCAATTCTCCGGTTTGCCGGATGGCTTT
>CAMCUA010000032.1 GCA_945878455.1 Asaia bogorensis
CCATCAGGCGGCCGATCTCTCGAACGCCTCTACCGTCCTCCCGGAGACGATAAAGCTCGTAACGCTCATCAAGGTCGAGCTGACCATAGTGAATTCCCATCGCAACTCCGAAGCATAACGGTGTTGCACTTGGAATGAGAATTTAGCGCCGCCTGACTCAGACGAACACGACGGCCCCACCCAGGGGGATGCCATTGAGGAACGTCACGACGCCGCCCTCCTCGATGGCTAGGTCGCCGCGCAAATCGGCACGCCGCAATCCCATTGCGCGCAGCCCCATTTCGCACACCAGGAAGCGAACCCCCAACTCCTGGCACGATGACAGCAGCTGTTCAAAATCCCCGATACCACGGCACTTGAAATCATCGTCCATGTCACCCGCCGTTCCTTTGCGCTCGCCGGCTGGCAGCCGCCGCCAAGCCGGCGATCCGTCCGCATCCGGCCCCAATAAGACACGACAGGCCTCCATGGTAAAAAACAACGTCACCGGCCGGTCGATGGCGGCGCCGGCGGCGGCCATGATCAGGGCATAGTGCACCCGGTCGAAAGCACCTGAAAAGAGGATGACGGCCAGACCCGGCAGTTCTGTGGCGTTAGGCGGCATGAATGGAAAGATCGCGAATAGTGGGTGTCGCGCTGCACAGCGGGCAATCGGTGTCGGCCCGCACACGGATTTTTCGAAAATTGCTGCTCAGCGCATCGTAAACGATCAACCAGCCCGACAGGCTTTCGCCAATGCCCAGCAGTTCCTTGAGAATTTCTGTGGCCTGCAACGAGCCGACCGTCCCGCACAAAGCACCCAACACGCCGGCCTCGGCACAGGAGGGTATTTGCCCCGGTGGCGGCGGTTCGCGAAACAGGCAACGATAGCAAGGCCCGTGGTTGCCATCGGCATCGTGTTGATGCGCCTTGAATGTCGCGATCTGCCCATCGAAGCGCAGGATGGCCCCAGAGACCAACGGGCGCTGGGCGAAATAACAGGCGTCGTTGACCAAGAAGCGAGTGGGAAAATTGTCGCTGCCATCGGCAATCAGATCAAATTGGGAAAACAGCTCGGGTGCATTCGCCGCCGTTAACCGCTTCCGGTAGGGGATAAACTGCACATCGGGGTTGATCGCCGACACGGCCTCGCGTGCGCTCTCCACCTTTGGTCGACCGATACGGTCGGTGCTGTGGGCGATCTGGCGCTGCAAGTTGCTGAGATCGACCGTGTCGTCGTCGATGACGCCGATAGTTCCGACCCCTGCCGCCGCCAGGTACAGCAACAGCGGCGAACCCAAGCCTCCGGCACCGACGATCAGGACTCGCGAACGCAGTAGCCGGGCTTGCCCCTCGCCGCCGACTTCGCGCAGCAGAATATGGCGGGCATAACGCTTGATCTGCGCCTCGCTGAAATCGAAGGCGGAGTCCATGGTGGTCACTCGATCCCGATGCCGTCGAATAGGGCGGTCGAAAGGTAACGTTCAGCAAAGTCGGGCAGTATGGCGACAATCAACTTGCCCTCCATCTCCGGGCGTTGGCCAACCTCGATGGCGGCGGCTAATGCGGCGCCGGACGAAATGCCCACTGCAACGCCTTCCAGGCGGGCCACTTGCCGTGCCATCGCAAAGGCGGTTTCGTTGGCGATGCACAATACTTCGTCAATAATGCCACGGTTCAGAACCTTGGGCACGAATCCGGCACCGATGCCCTGGATCTTGTGCGGGCCCGGCTGTCCACCCGACAGCACAGAACTGTCCTCGGGTTCGACGGCGACCATGCGCAGGGACGGCTTGCGCGCCTTGATGACCTCGCCGATGCCGGTGATCGTGCCGCCGGTACCGATACCGGCCACCACGACGTCGACCTTGCCGTTAGTGTCGTTCCAGATTTCTTCGGCGGTGGTTGCGCGGTGGATCGCCGGATTGGCCGGGTTCTCAAACTGCTGCAGCATGATGGCACCAGGAATTTCGCGAACCAGTTCGCCGGCCCGCGCAATGGCGCCGGACATACCTCTGGCCGCCGGGGTCAGCTCGATGCGCGCGCCCAACAGGGCCAACATCTTGCGTCGTTCCACCGACATGCTTTCCGGCATGGTCAAGATCAGCCGATAGCCCTTGGCGGCGCAGACGAAGGCCAGCGCGATGCCGGTGTTGCCCGATGTCGGCTCGACCAAAACTGCGCCTGGACCGATCCTGCCTTCGGCCTCGGCAGCTGCAATGATGGCGTAACCGATCCGGTCCTTCACTGAAGACAGCGGATTAAAAAATTCGCACTTGGCGACCAGGTCCGCCTTGCAGGTCGTCGCCGTCTTCAGGCGCGACAGGCGGACCAGCGGGGTATTGCCCACTGTTTCCAGAATCGACTCGCGGATGCTGCCCAGTCCGGGACGGGATTGACCGGCCGGCAGGGGAAACGCTGCCGCAGCATCAACTTTCGGTTTAAGCGAGCTGACTGTCATGGTTATTCCAAACTCTTGTTGATAGATGGCGCTGTGGGCATCGCGGAGCAAGGCCGATTACGAGGCGACAGTGTGTCACGCCCCGTGCGTCGGGTCAGATGGAAAAGTCCAGATTGCGCCGCGCATCGCTCAGGATGCCGGCAACGTCGGCGCGTGTGCAGAGATCGTCGATGGTAACAGTTTCCAAATGCGTCATCAGTGTATCGTGCAATTCCGCCCACAAGGGACGCACTACCTGTTGGGCTAGCGGCGAGCCACCATCGTCTTGCAAGGGGTCCTCGGCTGTTTCCATGCTTCGCACGACGCGGACAATCTCACCCACCGTTGTCTTGCGCCGTTCCTTGGCCAGGCGATAGCCGCCGCGGGGGCCGCGCACGCCGACCAGCACACCGTGGCGGACCAACTGTTGCAACGCCTGTTCCAGATAACGGCGTGGAATGCCCTGGCGGCGCGTGATTTCCCGGCTTTGCACCGTATCGCCGCCGGCATGATAGGCGATATCGAGTACCGCCTCGATGGCGAACAGCATCTTTTTCGACAGCCGCAACATGACCACTCGATCTCCTGCCCTTATTCGGAACGGTCGCTTGTCCCGGCGGAGGTGGCCGCACCGCTGCCCGTGGAGCCAAATCCGTCCGTACCGCGGCCGGACGAAGGCAGTTCGGACACTTCCTGCCAGCGCGCCCGGGCGACCGGGGCGAAGACCATTTGAGCGATGCGCATTCCGGGTTCGACGGTAAAAGACTCGCTGCCGACATTGATCAGCAGCACCTGAATTTCGCCGCGGTAATCGGCGTCGATCGTGCCCGGGCTGTTGAGAACGGTGACACCGTGTCGCAATGCCAGGCCCGATCGCGGCCTAACCTGCGCCTCATGATCGGCAGGCAGGGCAATGGCGATGCCGGTCGGAATTAGCAACCGGGAATTCGGTTCCAGACATAGCGGCGCGGTGATCGCGGCCTGCAGGTCGAGCCCGGCGCTATTGGCCGTGGCATAGGCCGGCAATGGCAAGTGTGCGCCGTGGGCGAGTCGACGGACGGCAACGGCGAGACCGCTCATGGCGCCTTCTCCACGGCGTCGGCAATGCGTTCGGCCAGGCGTTCGGCAATCGCCTTCTTGCTCATCCGGGCCCATGGCTCGACACCCTCGGCCGTGACCAGATGGACGGTGTTGTCTTCGCCGCCGAAGGTTGTGGTTCCCGGCGAAACGTCGTTGGCGAGCATCCAATCGCATCCCTTACGTTGGCGCTTGGTCACCGCATTATCGACCACCGCTTCCGTTTCGGCAGCGAAACCGATGACCAGGCGGGGCCGCCTGGGGCCCGCGGCGGCCAGGGTCGCTAGGATGTCGGGATTTTCCGCCAGCTCCAGAGTCGGGGGTGTTGCTCCACCATCCTTTTTCAGCTTGTTGCCGGCAACGCGGCGGATACGCCAATCGGCAACGGCGGCGGCGCAGACAGCGATATCGGCGGGTAGCGCCGCCTGGCAGGCTGCCAGCATGTCGACGGCCGATTCGACGCGCACGATGGCCACACCCGGTGGGTCGGGCAAATTGGTCGGCCCGGAAACCAACACCGTCTCGACGCCCAGGCGGCTTAGGGCTTCGGCAATGGCATGGCCCTGGCGCCCCGACGAGCGATTGGCCAGAAAACGCACGGGGTCTATGGCCTCGACGGTCGGTCCGCTGGTCACGATGGCTCTGCGGCCGGAAAGACGGGTTGATCGCTGGAAATAGGCTTCGATAGCGGCAACGATCTCGGTCGGCTCGGCCATACGGCCGGGTCCGCTTTCACCGCGCTCGGCCATTTCACCACTGTTTGGCCCGACGCGCAGCACGCCGCGTGCGCTGAGCGTCGCCATATTGGCCTGAGTCGCGGGATGATCCCACATGCGCGGGTTCATCGCCGGAGCCATCAAAATAGGCTTGTCCGTGGCCAACAGCGCGGTGGTGGCCAAATCGTCGGCCAGACCATGGGCCATACGGGCGATGATATTGGCGCTGGCAGGCGCAACGACCAATAAGTCGGCCTCGCGTGACAGGCGGATGTGCCCGATCTCGCTTTCGTCGGTCAGTGAAAACAGGTCTTCGAAGACCCGCTCGCCACTGATGGCTGCCAGGGATAGCGGCGTGATGAAACGGCTGCCGGCACGGGTCAGGATGGTACGCGTGCGCATACCGCGTTCGTTCAGGCGCCGGATCGTCTCCAGGCATTTGTACGCGGCAATGCCACCAGAAACGATCAGAAGCAGCTTCTTTCCGGCAATTATGGACACAGGAGGTTCAATTCACGATGTTTCACTGTGATAAAGACATAAACCTCTCGCTCTCGCGGATCAAGCAGTCCCTTAGGTCAGCAACCATACAGCCAGCAGCCCCATAACCAGTCCGCCGAGCAAGAAGGGCTGCCAAGGAAAACCAGCACTGCCTCGACGCAAGGCCTCGACACTATCTGGGTGCAGGCGTAGCCCGTCGTCGGCGAGACCGCTCAAGCGTTCGATCATGCCGGGCAGACGCTCCAGCGTCGCCCCCAGCGAGCCGACAGCATCGCGCAGCCGGGCTTCCGGGCCCAGGTTGTCGGCGGCCCATTCTTCGATCAGTGGGTGGGCCAGCAGCCACATATTGGCCTCAGGGGCCAGTAGACGGCCCGTGCCTTCGGCAACCAGCATGGTTTTTTGCAGCAACAGGAGCTGTGGCTGGGTCTCCATTTGGAACGTATTCGCGACGCGGAACAACTGGGCGAGCAGACGGGCGATAGAAATTTCGTTCTGCGGTCGGTCCAGGATCGGCGCGCCGATCGAACGGCAGGCTTGCGCAAAGGCTTCAACGGAATTGTCCGACGGGATCCAGCCCGCTTCGAAATGTACCTCGGCGGCCCGTCGAAAATCGCCGGTCAGGAAGGCGATCAACAATGCGGCCAAATGCCGCCGCGTTGCCATGTCGAGTCGCCCCATGATGCCGAAATCAACTGCCGCCAGATTGCCGTCGGCCCTGACGAAAAGGTTTCCGGGATGCAGGTCGGCATGGAAGAATCCGTCGCGAAATACCTGGTGGAACATGGCGCAAGCAGCGATTCCCAATATCGCCAGTGGGTCGTGGCCGGCGGCGATCAACCCGGCGCGGTCGTGCAGGGGCAGGCCGGCGACCCGCTCGGTGGTCAGCACCCGCCGTCCGGTGCGCTGCCAATCGACAGCAGGAATATGAAAGGTCTCGTCACTGGTGAAGTTCTCGGCCAATTCCTCGGCGGCGGCAGCCTCGAGGCGCAGGTCCAGCTCCAGGGCCACGGTTTTCGCGACCGTCTCCACCGATTCCAGCGGCTTCAGCCGATGCAGGCTGGGACGCATCCGTTCGATGATTTCAGCCACCCACCGGAACAAATCCAAGTCGCGATCGAAGGCAGCCTCGATCCCCGGACGCAATATCTTGACGGCTACTTCGCGGCCATCGGCGGTAACGGCAAAATGAACCTGGGCGATGGAGGCCGCGGCGATGGCCTGATCATCGAAAACGGCAAATAACGCGTCGATCGGTTTGCCGAATTCAGCTTCGATAGCAGCCCGTGCCTCGGCTCCGGAAAAGGGCGCCAAGCGGTCCTGCAGATTGGCTAGATCGGCCGCGATGTCGTCGCCCAATAGGTCGGATCGGGTTGACAGCGCTTGGCCAAGTTTGATGAAGGTCGGGCCGGCCTGCTGCAGGGCGCGGGCCAGCCGTTCGCCCGGCCGCCCGCCAGGGCCGCCTTGCGACAGCCGGCGACCCCAGCGCGCCGCTTGGGGAAATATGCCCAGAGTTTCCAAAGGAAAAAGCGCGTCGTGGGAGGCGAATAGCCGGGCGATAGCGATCAGGCGCGCAAGATTGCGAAGGCTACGGAACATCGAGGCGCCTGCTACAGCCGCCAGGCTGAGTAAAGGACGGCAATGCCTCCAGACAGCCTGCGGTGGCTGGGCCGGTCGAAGCCGGCATCGGCGATCATGGCGGTGAAGCGGTCAGGGTCGGGAAAACGGCGGATGCTTTCGGCCAGATAGCGATAGGAATCCGCATCACCCGCCACGATTTGTCCCAAGGCGGGTAGCACGCGAAAAGAATAGGCGTCGTAGAGCCCTGCCAGCCAGCCGGAAACGGCAGGTGAAAATTCCAGGCAAAGAAACCGTCCGCCAGGTGCCAAGACGCGTCGCGCCTCGGCAAGGGCACGGTCCGGATGGGTGACATTGCGCAGGCTGAAGGCGGCAGTGCAGGCGTCGAAGGACGAACTGGCGGCCGGCAGCGCTTCGGCGTCGCCGCACAGCCAATCGATGCCCGTCAGGCGGCCGGCATCGATGGCCCGATCGCGGCCGACGGCCAGCATTTCGGTGTTAATATCAATCACTGTCGCAGCACCGCCGCCGCGCTCCTGGAAACGCAGCGCGATATCTCCGGTGCCGCCGCCGACATCGATCAATCGCATGCTCGGACGGGGGGCAAGCCGGTCGATCAATTCTGTTTTCCACAACCGATGCACGCCCAAGCTCATCAGATCGTTCATCACGTCGTAGCGTTGCGCGACGCTTTCAAAGACACCGCGCACAAGGGATGCCTTCTCGGCCTCGGCTACACGCCGGAATCCGAAGTCGACGGTTGCTTCATCGTCGTCGGTGGCGGCCATGGGGCTAGGGGGGCGAGGCGCAGGAGACATGAGCGAAACCATAGCGGAGACCTCCGGGTGCCGCTACGTTGTCGATGCCGCACCCGTGGTTGCCGGATTTCCGCCCATGCCTGAGCTGCCCGAAGTCGAAACCGTCCGTCGCGGCTTGGTGCCGGTGCTCGAAGGCCGGCGTCTGATCCGCGTCATCGCCCGGCGCGCCGACCTGCGCCGGCCGTTGCCGCCCGATCTCGGCCAGCGGCTCACCGGCCGTCGGGTGGAGCGGTTGGAACGGCGCGCCAAATACCTGCTCTGGCGGATCGAGGGCGGCGACGTCGTCATCCTGCACCTCGGCATGTCGGGGCGGGTCAAGGTTTTCACCGCCGATCCGCCGCCTGAGGAACGCCACGATCATTTGATCTTCGAAACCGAGGATGGTGCTGTCGTGCGTTTCTGCGACCCGCGCCGATTCGGCTCCCTCGATCTGACCACCGCCGATGCCTTGATGGACCATCCGCTGCTCCGCGACCTCGGCAGCGAGCCCTTGGTTCCCGAGTTCGACGCGACCTACCTGGCCCGACGGATGAAGGGCAAGACGGGACCGATCAAGGCTTCCCTGATGGATCAACGCGTGATCGCCGGGCTTGGCAATATTTACGTCTGCGAAGCTCTGTTCCGGGCGGGTATTTCGCCGCTACGGCGGGCTGGCACCATCGCTGGCCTGCGGGCCGAACGGCTGGTCGTGGCGATTCGTTCCGTACTTGGCGAAGCGATTGCCGCTGGTGGGTCGTCCTTGCGCGATCATCGCCGGCCAGACGGTGAACTTGGCTATTTTCAGCATAGCTTCGCCGTTTATGACCGCGAGGGCCAAGCCTGCCCTGCCTGCGCCAAGGATCGCTGCCCTGGGGTGCGCCGTATCGTGCAGTCCGGACGGTCCACTTTCTACTGTTCCGCCCGGCAGCGGTAAGGTATCCGTAAAGCCGATGAATGTAGGACGTCTCCCATGGGTTGCAGGCACTCTGCTGGCTATATGGCTGGGTGCGTTCCCGTTGCCAGCCGCCGACGCCTTTGTACAGGGCGTGGATGGCGTGCCGCTGATGCCAGGACTCCAGCAAACGGATGCTGATGCCTTGATGTTCGATTCGCCATGGGGCCGGGTTGTCGAGGCCTATGCCAGCGGCAGCCTGCCTCGCGATAGAATTCTGACCTTCTATTCGGAAACGTTGCCGCAATTAGGCTGGCAGCCACGGGGCCCTGCCCTCTTCGAACGCGAAGGCGAAACATTGCTGTTAGAGTTTCCCGCCAGCGCTGCAGCCGGCACAACAACACTCCGCATCTCGGTCAAGCCGGCCGATGTGCCGGCACCCTGACTGCTTCCATTGGAGCCGCTCATGACCTTCGAAACCATCCTTGCCGAAAAGCGGGGCCGCATCGGTATCGTCACCTTTAACCGCCCGAAGTCCTTGAATGCGCTCAGCGGCCAGGTAACGGCAGAATTGGCGGCTGCGCTCGATGGTTTTGAGGCGGACGGCGATATCGGCGCCATCGTCATCGCTGGTGGCGAGAAGGCCTTTGCCGCCGGCGCCGACATTGCCGAGATGCAGGCCAAGACCTTTGCCGATTGCTACCTAGAAGATTTCATCACCCGCGATTGGGAACGTCTGGCCGCCTGCCGCAAGCCAACCATAGCGGCGGTTGCCGGCTACGCCCTCGGCGGAGGCTGCGAAATAGCCATGATGTGCGACATCGTCATCGCTGCCGACAATGCCCGCTTCGGCCAGCCCGAAATCACGCTCGGCATCATGCCCGGCGCCGGTGGCACCCAACGCCTGACCCGACTTGTGGGCAAGGCCAAAGCGATGGATCTCTGCCTCACCGGCCGGATGATGGATGCTATCGAGGCGGAGCGCGCCGGTTTGGTCAGCCGCGTGGTAGCTCCCGACAAATTAATGGAAACAGCGATGGAGGTAGCAGAAAAAATCGCGGGATACTCCCGGCCCTCGACCCTAATGGTCAAGGAGGCGGTAAACCGTGCCTATGAAACGACACTGTCGGAAGGTATTCGCTTCGAGCGTCGCTTGTTCCATGCGACTTTTGCTACCGACGACCAAAAGGAGGGCATGGCGGCCTTCCTGGAAAAGCGCAAGGCGGCCTTCCGCAATTGCTGAAGCCGGCGACATCGTTGTCCCCCGTGGGTTGACGGCCGGGCGGTTGGGCAGTATAACCCCGCCTTTCGCAAGCCTTTTGGATACGAAGCAGAACGTCCCATGGCCAATCACAAGTCGGCAAAGAAGCGCAACCGCCAAACTCAGACGCGCACCGTCGTCAACCGCAACCGGGTCAGCCGCATCCGTACCTTCATGCGCAAGGTCGAGGATGCCATCTCCTCGGGTGATCCGACGGCTGCGCAATCGGCGTTGCGCGCCGCGCAGCCGGAACTGATGCGCGGCGCTGGCAAGGGCGTGTTGCACGTCAATACCGTATCTCGCCGGCTCTCGCGGCTATCGGCTCGCATCAAATCGATGGGAGCCTGATCCAAGGGGAATACTCCTCAGAAGTTCAAGGGCTATTCAGGCCGCGTTCCGGTTGCCGGACGCGGCCTTTGTCATGCAGAAAGAGCGTCTTGAATCCCTTGTGAATGCGACTCACTGTCAAGAAATTTATTTGTTGTGTTCCTGGTTCGGCCCCGTTGCCACGCCAGAATAGCGCCGGTACAGTCATGAGGTCTTGGGCGCTCAGGAACAGTTCTGGGCAAGATAAAAATCGATAACTCGGGGCGGTGTATTAGAAAAACGTCACCATCGGCAGGGAAAATAGAAACCCAAGATAGTATAAAGCCCATCAATACTTGCCGTCGTGGAAAAGGTACATAAACTGTTCCGATAGGATTGAAAGCCTTTTTAAATTGTAGCTTTTTTTAACAGGGGTGCAAAAAACTTCACCATATCGGGTCGGCGTGGGCGGTAACCCGGTTGCGTGTCCCAAAATTGGAATGTGACAGCAGTCCGCAGTTTGGCGTGCAAAACGCCAGTCGATACGGGTTGTGCCCATCGCTGGAAGGTGGATGGGGCGGGGTGAAGTAAGAGACGGGCGGGTCTCGATGCGTTCGTCGCAAGTGTTGGGGGCCACATTCCTACCACTAACAAAGGTAACTCCAAGTCGTGGGTGTAAACACGTGATGGATCGGGCGAGGAAGCAGGGCGTGATCGATACACAATGGGACCGGGTCGCTTCCGTCATGCGTCAAGACATTGGCGAAGCTGCCTACCAAAGTTGGTTGAAGCCCATGTCCGTGCGGGGTTTGGCCGACGGACGAGTCCAACTGTCGGTTCCGACTCGGTTCATGCGTGATTGGGTGATGGCCCATTACGTGGAAAAGCTGCAGGCGTTGTGGAACAAAGAGGATGCCGCCGTCGGTGGTATCGATATCTTGATCCGCTCCGATCGTGACCGACCTCTGCTTCCCGAAGCGGGGGATTTTACCCAGACGACTCCGGTGCCCGCTGCTCCAGCAATATCTTCCCGTTCGCGCTCCAAGGGTAACGTCGGCCACCGCTACGCCTCCGGCGATGATTTTTACGATGGACTGAGCGCGCCGCTTGATGCCCGTTTCAAGTTTGATCGTTTTGTTGTCGGCAAGCCGAACGAATTTGCCTACGCGGCGGCACGCCGGGTGGCCGACGCTATATCGGTACAGTTCAATCCGTTGTTCCTGTATGGCGGGGTTGGTTTGGGCAAGACCCATCTGATGCATGCCATCGCTTGGAACATCCGCGAGCGCGATCCTTCGCGCACGGTGATCTATCTTTCAGCCGAAAAATTCATGTACCGCTTCATTCGGGCGCTACGAGAACAAAATACGGTCGATTTCAAAGAGCAATTCCGTTCCGTCGACGTGCTGATGATCGACGACGTGCAATTCATCAGTGGCAAGGAATCGACCCAAGAAGAATTCTTCCATACTTTCAATGCCCTGGTCGATCAGGGCCGGCAGATCGTCATTTCGGCCGATAAGTCGCCATCCGATCTCGAAGGCGTGGAAGAGCGACTGAAGAGCCGGCTGAATTGCGGTCTGGTCGCCGATATCCATGCGACCACCTACGAACTACGGCTTGGCATCCTGAAATCCAAGGCCGAGCAAGCGGAAATCCAGATTCCCAGCCGCATCATGGAATTCCTCGCCCATAAGATCACCTCGAACGTGCGTGATCTCGAAGGCGCGCTGAACCGGGTGGTTGCTCATGCCCAGTTGGTCGGCCGCGATGTGACACTGGAGACCACTCAGGAAGTGCTGCACGATCTGCTGCGCGCCAATGACCGGCGCGTCACCATCGAGGAAATTCAAAAGCGGGTGGCGGAACATTTCAACATTCGCACGTCCGACATGCATTCGGCCCGGCGCGCCCGTTCGGTGGCCCGGCCGCGGCAGGTGGCGATGTATCTGGCGAAACAGCTTACCACCCGTTCCCTGCCGGAAATCGGCCGCAAATTCGGCGGTCGAGACCACACCACGGTGATGCACGCCGTGCGAAAGGTCGAAGAGCTGCGCGAGTGCGATTCCGGCTTTGCCGAAGATGTCGAATTGCTGCGCCGCATGCTCGAAGGTTGAGTAGCACCGCCGGCTGCTTACAGGGGAAATTCCCAGCCGAATTCGCTTCGGAACTGTGGGGAATTTGCTATAAACTACATAGCTTAGCACAGGGGCGCTTCGTCCTTGCTGTTTCTGCCGGCGCTGTTGCGGACACGAGGGGCTGCGGTGGGTCCGTTTCAACGCTGGAGTCCCACATATTGACCTGACGGCTGGCCATGAAATTGACCATCGAACGAGCAGCTTTGTTGAAGGCCCTCGCGCACGCGCAAAGCGTCGTCGAACGCCGCAACACCATTCCCATCCTATCGAACGTCAAGTTGACGGCGAAGGGCGGCCGCCTCAGCCTGGACGCGACCGATCTCGACCTCGAGATCGTCGAGCAGGCGGATTGTCAGACCATTGTCGACGGTGCGACGACGGTTGCTGCCCATACCCTCTATGACGTCGTCCGCAAGCTGCCGGAAGGCTCGCAGATCGAGCTGGATACAGGCGGCGAGACGGAACGCATGTCGCTGCGCGCCGGCCGTTCCCGCTTCACGCTGACCTGCCTGCCGGTCGAGGACTTCCCGGTCATGTCGGAAGGCGATATGCCGCACCACTTCCGATTGGCGGCCGCTGACCTGCGCAGTCTGATCGACCGTACCCGCTTCGCCATCTCCACGGAAGAGACGCGCTACTACCTGAACGGTATCTATTTGCATGCTGCCGTCCACGATGGCGTCGATGTCCTGCGCGCCGTCGCCACCGACGGACACCGCTTGGCCAGCGTCGAAGTGCCGCTACCCGAAGGCGCCGCCGGCATGCCGGGCGTCATCATTCCGCGCAAGACCATCGCCGAAGTGCGCAAGCTGATCGACGAGACGGCCGAAGACGTGGAGCTGGCTTTGTCCGAAACCAAGATCCGCTTTGCCTTCGGCGGCGGCGTGCTGACCTCCAAACTGATCGACGGCACGTTCCCCGATTATGAAAGGGTGATCCCGGCCGATAACGACAAAGTGCTCGAAGTCGATTGCAAATCCTTCACCGAAGCGGTTGACCGTGTATCGGCTATTTCCAGTGAAAAGTCGCGGGCGGTAAAGCTCAGTCTCCGGCCATCGTCGCTGACACTGTCGGCCAGCAGCCCGGAAAGCGGCAATGCTACTGAAGAGTTGGAAATTTCCTACAACGCCGAGAACCTGGAAATCGGCTTCAACTCGCGTTACCTGCTCGACGTCACCCAGCAGATCGAGGGCGATACGGCGCGCTTCCTAATGTCCGATGCGGCTTCGCCTACCGTGGTCCGTGAGGTCGGCGACTCCAGCGCCACCTACGTGCTGATGCCGATGCGGGTTTGAGGAGGTCGGGTTCTGATCGCTTCGCAACTCGTCGCTGCTATCGACGCGCCACCGAAGCAGGCTGCGGCATCACCGAGACTGTCTGTGGCGCGGCTGACGCTTTCGCGCTTTCGCAGCTACGAACGTCTGCGCATCGAAACCGATCCCCGCCCCGTGGTGCTGGTTGGGCCAAACGGTGCCGGTAAGACCAACTTGCTCGAATCCCTTTCCTTCCTGGTGCCTGGCCGTGGCCTGCGCCGGGCCCGATTGACCGAAGTGACCCACCGAATGCCAGCCGGCGCGCCTCCGGCCTGGGCGTCAACGGAAAGCGCCGGCTGGGCTGTTGCCGCGCAACTGGCGGGGCCAAGGGGCAGCGTCGATATCGGCACCGGTTGCGATAGCCTCGCAGGCGGCCTCGAACGGCGTCAGGTGCGGATCGATGGCACGGATGCTCGTGGCCAAGCTGCCTTGTCCGACGTGGCGAGCGCCGTGTGGTTGACCCCCCATATGGACCGGTTGTTCGCCGATGGTGCCTCCGGCCGGCGGCGGTTTCTCGACCGCATGGTGTTCGGCCTCGACCCAGCCCATGCCGGCCGGGTCTCCGCCTACGAACACGCCATGCGCGAGCGCTCCCGCCTGCTGCGCGATGGCGAAGGCGATGCAACGTGGCTTACCACCTTGGAAGGCACCATGGCCGAACGCGGCATCGCCATCGCCGTTGCCCGCCGCGACATGGCGGCTTGCCTCGATGCCGCCTGTGCCCAGGCCGAGGGCCCCTTTCCCGCCGCATCCCTGGACATGCTGGGCGATGTGGAAGCGTGGTTGGATCAGGGGCCTGCCCTGGCTGCCGAGGATAAGTTGCGCGATGGGCTGGTCCGTTCGCGTCCGCTCGACGCCATGACCGGCGGTGCCGCCGTCGGCCCGCATCGCAGCGACCTCCTCATCCGCCACCGTGACAAGAACATGCCCGCCGAACAATGTTCGACTGGCGAACAGAAGGCGGTGCTGATCGCCATCGTGCTCGCCGATGCGCGCTTGCAGGCCCGCGAGCGCAACAGCGTACCGTTGATGCTGCTCGACGAAGTCGTCGCCCATCTCGACCAAACCCGTCGCGCCGCCCTGTTTGAAGCCATCTGCGATCTCGACGCCCAGGCGTGGATGACCGGTACCGACGCGGCCCTGTTCGAGCCGCTCGGCCTTCGTGCGCAACGCTTCCGGGTCGAGAACGCCGCCCTGTCGCCGTACTGAGTTGAAAAGAGAAGCCACGCCGATGAGCGAACCGAACGAAATCCAGCCGCAGGCCCCGGAATCGAGTGATTACGATGCCGGCTCCATTCAGGTTCTGCGCGGCCTCGAGGCGGTGCGCAAGCGACCGGGCATGTATATCGGCGACACCGACGACGGTTCCGGCCTGCACCATATGGTCTACGAGGTGGTGGACAATGCCATCGATGAATCGCTGGCCGGACACTGCGACAAGGTCGATGTCACCTTGAATGCCGATGGCTCGGTAACCGTGCGCGACAACGGGCGCGGCATTCCCGTCGATATCCATGCGGAAGAGGGGGTATCGGCGGCGGAAGTCATCATGACGCAGCTGCACGCCGGCGGAAAATTCAATGACAACGCCTATAAGCACTCGGGTGGCCTGCATGGGGTTGGCGTCTCGGTCGTCAACGCGCTTTCCGAATGGCTGGACCTGCGTATCTGGCGTGAAGGCAAGGAACACTACGTCCGCTTCACCCACGGCGACGTTGTGGCGGCGCTCAAGGTGGTCGGCGACGCACCGATCGAGCCGCGCTACGGCATCGCCGATCGCCGCCGCACCGGCACCGAAATCACCTTTTTTCCCTCGAAGCTCACCTTCACCATGACGGAGTTCGACATCGCGACGCTGGAACACCGGCTACGCGAACTAGCCTTTCTGAATTCCGGCGTGACCCTGACCCTGACCGATGCCCGTCAGGTCGACGTCAATACAATCGAGATGCACTACGAAGGCGGCCTCGAGGCCTTCGTCGGCTATGTCGACCGGGCCAAGGTGGCGCTGCATAAGCCGCCGATCTCGCTCAAAGGCGAACGCGACAATATCATTGTCGAAATGGCGATGCAGTGGAACGACAGCTATCACGAGACGATGCTGTGCTTCACCAATAACATCCCCCAGCGCGACGGCGGCACCCATCTCGCCGGCTTTCGCGGCGCCCTGACCCGCACCATCAACGCCTACGCGGTGGAAAGCGGCTTGGCCAAGAAGGCCAAGGTGGCGATCACCGGCGACGATGCACGCGAAGGGCTGACCTGCATCCTTTCGGTCAAGGTACCCGATCCCAAATTCTCGTCACAGACCAAGGATAAGCTGGTCTCCTCGGAAGTACGTCCGGCGGTCGAAGGGTTCGTCGCCGAACGTCTGGGTCTGTGGTTTGCCGAACATCCGGCCGAGGCGCGCAAGGTGATTGGCAAGATCGTCGAAGCCGCCGCCGCTCGCGAAGCGGCCCGCCGGGCACGCGAACTAACCCGGCGCAAGGGCGCGCTCGACATGGCCTCGCTACCCGGCAAGCTTGCTGACTGCCAGGAGCGTGATCCGGCGCTCTCGGAATTGTTCATCGTCGAGGGCGATTCGGCCGGCGGTTCGGCCAAGCAAGGCCGCGATCGGGCGCGCCAGGCGATCCTGCCCCTACGTGGCAAGATCCTCAACGTCGAACGGGCGCGCTTCGAAAAGATGCTGGGCTCGGCGGAAATCGGCACGCTGATCGCGGCCCTCGGCACCGGCATCGGCGTTGAGGATTTCGATGCCGGGAAAAGCCGATACCACAAGATCATCATCATGACGGACGCAGATGTTGACGGCAGCCACATTCGTACCCTGCTGCTAACGTTCTTCTATCGCCAGATGCGCGATTTGATTGAGCGCGGCTATCTCTACATCGCCCAACCGCCACTCTACCGGGCCAAGCGCGGCAGTTCCGAGGTTTACTTGAAGAATGACCGGGCCCTCGAAGAATACCTCTTCAATGCGGCCCTCGACGAAGGCACGGTCTTCGTCACCCATGATGGCGCCCAGATTGCCGGCACGCATCTGCGCGCTTTGGTCGAAGATGCTCGCGGCGTGAAAACCCTGCTCGAACGCTTGGGCCGGCACGTTCCCCTGCCGGTTCTCGAACAGACCGCCATTCTCGGCGTCCTCAACCCCGATATCCTGGGCGATCAGGTCAAATCGGCGGCCTCCGCTGAATACATTGCCCGGCGACTGGACGCCTTGGCCCCGGAAATGGAACGAAACTGGCGCGGTGCGCCGCTGCCCGATGGTGGTCTGCTGTTTACCCGCACCTTGCGTGGTGTCGCCGAACGTCATGTCATCGACGGTGCATTGATCCGTTCCGCCGACGCCCGCCGACTGGACGGGATGGCCGCCGATCTGCAGCAGTACTATGCCCGCCATGGCAAGTTGACGGCGAAGGAGCTGCAATTTCCCATCACCGGTCCGATTTCCCTCATCAATGCAGTCCTCGAATTGGGCCGCAAGGGTGTTTCCATCCAACGCTACAAGGGTTTAGGTGAAATGAACCCGGAACAACTCTGGGAAACGACGCTCGATCCCAACGCACGCTCGCTGCTGCAAGTGAAGGTCAGTCATGCCGACGATGCCGAAGACATCTTCGCCACGCTCATGGGCGATTCGGTGGAGCCGCGCCGCGATTTCATCCAGAAAAACGCTCTCAAGGTGGCCAACCTAGACGTCTGATCATCGACGTGGATTAACCGCATCCTAACCGCGGCGGCCCGAAAACAGATGCATGGCCGATAGCGAACTCCGAGCGGAACATCGTGGCCCGCCTGCAACGCCGCCGGGCAAAGGCAGGGAAAAGCCAGACCGTGCTGCGCATTCAGGGCGCCGGCGCTGGCCGCTGCGGTTGCTCATATGCGCGGCCACGGCCGCCATTTGGACACTGGTCGCGGTCGGCGGTATGGTCGCGTGGTATTCCCTCGACCTGCCGGATATTGAAGCCTCGCTCGCTGCTTTCCGCCGCCCGACGGTAACCGTGCTGGCCGCCGATGGCAGCGTCATGGCCACCACAGGCGACCTGTACGACGAAGCGGTGGCGCTCTCCGATCTACCGCCGATGCTGCCGCGTGCCGTTATCGCCACTGAGGACCGGCGCTTCTATGAGCACTTCGGCATCGACCTGCTCGGCCTGCTACGCGCCGCTGTCGCCAATATCAAGGCGGGGCGCATCGTCCAGGGCGGCAGCACCATCACCCAACAGGTTGCCAAGAACCTTTTCCTGACGCCCGAACGCACGCTCAAGCGCAAGGTACAGGAAGTTCTGGTCGCCCTATGGCTCGAACACCGCTTCAGCAAGGATCAGATCCTCGCCATCTATCTCAACCGGGTCTATCTCGGCTCCGGCGCCTATGGCGTATCGGCCGCCGCCCGGCGTTATTTCGACCGTCCGGTCGGCCGCCTGGGAATCTATGAGTCAGCGATGTTGGCCGGACTTTTGAAGGCGCCGTCACGCTACAATCCTCACAACAACCCGCAACTTGCCGACAGCCGTGCCCGCCAGGTGTTGGAGAATATGGTCGATGCGGGCGTGCTGACCTCCGCCCAGGCCCAGACCGCTCCGGGCCGTGCCGGTGCCGAGCGGTTTCGTCAGCCAGCGCCCGTGGCACCCTACTTCGTCGATTGGGTGATCGATCAGGTTCCCGACTTTGCCGGTGCCGGGGATCGCGATCTGACGGTCATGACCACTTTGGAGCCGAACGTGCAACGTTCGGTCGAACAGCAAATTCATGCCCTGCTGGATGGTACCGGACGCGGCCTCGGCATCTCGCAAGGCGCGGTCGTCGTGCTGTCGACGGATGGTGCCGTGCGCGCACTGGTCGGCGGCGCCGATCATGCGAAAAGCCAATTCAACCGCGTCGTACAGTCGCGCCGGCAGCCTGGCTCCGCCTTCAAGCCGCTGCTCTTCCTCGCCGCGCTCGAAGCCGGCTTGACCCCGCAAACCATTGTCGAAGATTCGCCCATCGATATCCGCGGTTGGCGTCCCGGCAACTTCGACGGCCGCTACGAAGGCCAGGTGACGCTCAGCCACGCCCTGATGCGGTCGCTGAACACGGCGGCGGTGCGTGTCGCGCAGCGCATCGGGCCTGAGCGGGTTATCGGCACGGCGCGACGCTTGGGCATCACCGGCAAGCTGCCCAATGACCTCGGCATCGCCCTTGGCACTGGCGAGGTTTCGCTGGTTGAATTGACGGCGGCCTATGCGCCCTTCGCCAACGGCGGCTTCGGCGTCTGGCCTTATGCCATCGCTGAAATCCGCGACGCCAACAACATCGTACTGTATCGGCGCAGCGGTTCCGGCCCCGGCCGCGTGGTGACGGCCGATCGGGTCGGAGCGATGAACGACATGCTTGCGGGCGTGGTGCGCGAAGGTACTGGCCGCTCCGCCGCGCTCGACCGCCCGAGCGCTGGCAAGACCGGCACCAGCCAGGACTTCCGCGATGCCTGGTTCATTGGTTATACGGCCGATCTGGTGGCCGGTGTCTGGCTC
>CAMCUA010000033.1 GCA_945878455.1 Asaia bogorensis
AAGGCCTTGCGCACCACTTCCGAGACGTTGTCGGCATCCCAGATCGAATGCGCCCATTTGGAGATCGGCTTGAACATGGCGATGGCGTCCATGTTCTGATGCGATTCCTTGTGCAGGCGCTTGGTACTGCCCTGGCCGATGATGACCACGGTGGGCGCCCGGTCCATGTTGGCATCGGCGACGCCGGTCACCAGGTTGGTGGCGCCGGGGCCGAGCGTACCCAGGCAGACGCCCGACTTGCCGGTCAGCCGGCCATAGGCGTCGGCGGCGAAAGCGGCGGCCTGCTCGTGGCGGCACAGCACGAACTCGATGCTGCTGTCGAGCAGCGAAATCATCAGATCGGCATTTTCCTCGCCGGGCACGCCGAAGATATGGGTGACGCCTTCGGCCTCCAGGCAACGCACGAATACATCCGACGCCTTCATGTTCGATCCCCCCTATTGCGCAAAATCCGTGATCTGACGACGGAGCTTACACGACACCCGCGTCGTCAGGAACGAGTATGGCAGCAGCCGTCAGTCCGCCTCCGCCGCGCCATCGGTGATCCGATAGATATGCGCGGGATAGACGCCGAGAATGACCGTTTCGCGCGAGAAAAAGCGCAACTCCTCAAGCGCCCGCTGCAGATTGCGCTGCGCCGGATGGCCGTCGACCTCGGCATAGAACTGGGCGGCCTGGAAGCGTCCGCCTTCCATGTAGCTTTCGAGCTTGGTCATGTTGACCCCGTTGGTGGCGAAGCCGCCCAGCGCCTTGTAGAGCGCCGCCGGCACGTTACGCACCTTGAAGATGAAGCTGGTCACCATCGGCCCGGCATCGGCGTCGGGCACGACGGCCTGGCGCGCCATGATCAAAAAACGGGTGGTATTGTGCTCCGCGTCCTCGATATTGGCACGCAAGGAATCCAGGCCATAGATCTGCCCGGCCAGCGACGAGGCGATAGCCGCCTGGCTGCGGTCCTGCTTCGTCGCGATATCGGCGGCGGCGCCGGCGGTGTCGGCGTGGACCACCGCCTGAATGCCCAACTCGCGAATCGTCCGCCGACATTGGTTGAGCGCATGCACGTGGCTGTGTACATGGGTCAGGCCGGCTAGGCTGGACCCCTTCACCGCCAGCAGGTGGTGATCGATGCGCTGAAAATGCTCGCCGATGATGTGCAGGCCGGAATTGGGCAACAGGTGGTGGATGTCGGCCACCCGCCCGGCCACCGAATTGTCGATCGGGATCATCGCCAGACGGGCGCGTCCCTCGCGCACGGCGGCGAAGGCGTCCTCGAAGGTCGGGCAGGGCAGAGTCGCCAGACTAGGAAAGACCTTGCGGCAGGCAAGATCCGAATAGGCGCCGGCCAGTCCCTGGAAGGCAATCCTGCTGTCGGCGGCTGTCTGGGCTTCGGTCATGGCGGCAATCCGGGCTGCGGCGGCGCGTCCAAAACAGCGGCCTTAAGGGGCAAGCAGCACGCGGGCGCGTTCGAGGTCGGCGGGAGTATCGACACCGAGGGGAACGGTGTCAACGAGCGCCACCTCGATGCGCATGCCGGCCTCCAGCGCGCGCAGTTGTTCCAGCTTCTCGCGCCTCTCCAACACCCCGGGCGGCAGCGCGACGAAGCGTTTCAGCGCCGCGCGGCGATAACCATAGATACCGATGTGGTGCAGATAGGGACCCTCGCCCGCCGGCACGGCGGCGCGGCTGAAGTAGAGCGCGCGGCCCGTCCGCTGCCCCGGCGCCAGCGCGACAGCCGCCTTGACCACGCTGGGCATGGCGATCTCCGCCGGGTCGGCGATGACCGCGGCCAGGGTCGAAATGTCGATGGCCGGATCGTCGAGCAGCCGCGCGACGTGGCCGACCAGCGCCGGATCGAGGGTCGGCAGATCGCCTTGCAAGTTGATCACCACGTCATGGCGTCCTGCCGCATCGACGGCACACACCGCCTCGAACACCCGGTCGGTACCGGAGGGATGATCCGGATCGGTCAGCACCGCCCGCCCGCCCGCCGCCGCGATAACCTGGGCGATTTCAGCCTCGGCGCAGGCGACGACCACCGGGCCGATCCCCGATTCGACCGCCCGGCGCCAGACATGAACGATCATCGCTTGGCCATGGATATCGGCCAACGGCTTGCCGGGAAGCCGGGTCGACGCCATCCGCGTCGGCACGACGATCAGGGGAGACGATGGCTTCGGCACAGGTCCAATTCCGCAATTTACACGGCTCCAGCCTCATTAGGGCCACGACCCGGCCCCTGTCCAGCGCCAAGCCAACCCCAACGGATCATTGACAGCGGCCCGTTGCCGACTAAATTGACGCCGCTATTTCCGGGAGCAGCAAAGGGATACGGCTCCATGCATTTTTCGGCTTGGGAAAAGTTCGGCTTCAGCCTCCTGGTGACCGCCTGGTTGGTCTGGGGCAGCATCGTGGTGGGCGACCACTTGGTTCATGCCGACGAATCCAAGGTGGCGGCATTGCGTCTGGCCCCCTCGGAAAGCGACGCTGGCGCTGCCGCCAGCGCCGGCCCGGCCGAACAGGTCGACATCGTCGCCCTGTTGGCTTCGGCCAACGTCCAGGACGGTGCCACTGTCTTCAAGAAGTGCGTTGCCTGCCACGTCGCCGATAAGGGCGGAGCCAATAAGGTGGGACCCGCGCTATGGGGCCTACTCGACCGGCCGCGCGCCACCGTCCAGGGCTTCGCCTATTCCGCCGGGCTGGCCGGCCAGAAGGGCGAATGGAGCACCGAGGATCTGAATCACTTCCTGGAAAACCCGCGTGCCTTCTCGCCGGGCACCAAGATGAGCTTCGCCGGCCTGAAGAAGGGCAAGGAACGGGCCGACGTCATCGCCTACCTGCGCAGCCTGTCCGATTCGCCCAAGAAACTGCCCTGACGGCGGGACCGGGTCCGCTCGCGCCATGAGCGAAGGCCCTGCCCGCTTCCTGCCGCTGGCCGAACGGCTGGCCGATGCCGCCGGCGTCATCGCCCGGCGGCATTTTCGTACCCGCCTCGCCATCGATACCAAAGCCGATAAAACCCCAGTCACCATCGCCGACCGCGAGGCCGAAACCGCCATGCGCGCCCTATTGGCCGAGGCGGTACCGGAACACGGCATCCTCGGCGAAGAACACTGCGCGGAACGGCTGGATGCCGACTACGTCTGGGTGCTCGACCCCATCGACGGCACCCAGGGTTTCGCCACCGGCAAGCCGCTGTTCGGCATCCTCGTCGCGCTGACCCACAAGGGCCGGCCGGTATTGGGCGTCATCGACCATCCGGCCTTGGGCGAACGTTGGACAGGCGCCGAAGGCGTGCCCACGCTTTACAACGGCAAACCGGCCGAGAGGCGCACTTGCGACGCCTTGGCCCAGGCCTGGATGTACGCCACCTCGCCGCACATGTTCGATGCCGAGACCTTCCCGCGTTTCGAAAGCTTACGCAAAAACTGCCTGCGGGCGCTCTACGGCGCCGATTGCTATGCCTACGGCCTGCTCGCCAGCGGCCATGTCGACCTGGTGGTGGAAGCGGCATTGAAGCCCTACGACTTCTGCGCTCTGGTGCCGGTGATCGCAGGCGCCGGCGGCATCGTCACCGACTGGGACGGCCAGGAGCTGAGCATCGCCTCGTCCGGACGGGTGGTCGCCGCCGGCGACGCCCGCCGCCACAAAGAGGCCGTGGCCATCCTGTCGGCCTGATCGCCCACGCGGCTTGCCCCGCTTCATCGAGACCCTTATCGTCTGATTGCCTTCGATATTCGGGGAGTCGCATGCGCGTCCGCCGCCTGCTTTACGCCATCAGCCCAATCGCCGCTCTTATCGTCACCGCCATCCTCGGGCTTGGCGCGGCCGGTGCTTTGGCCCAGCAGGCGCCGGCGGGCGATGCCACCATCGGCATCCGCGGCGACGACACAGGCCAGCTCATCCACCGGGCGCCGGCCATCGCCATGCACGGCTCGCCCAAGTATCCACCGGGCTTCAAGCATTTCGACTATGTCAATCCGAACGCGCCGAAGGGCGGCGACCTGCGCCTGGGCGACGACGGCACCTTCGACAACTTCAATCCCTACACGGTGAAAGGCGTTCCAGCGCCGGGCGGTTCGGCGGAGACGCTGCTGACCTCCAGCGCCGACGAGCCCTTCACCGAATACGGCTTGATCGCCGAGAGCATGGAATGGCCGGAGGACCGCTCGTGGGTGGCCTTCACCCTGCGCCCTGAGGCGCGCTGGCACGATGGCCAGCCGATCACGGTGGACGATGTCATCTTCTCGCTCAACATCTTGAAGACCAAGGGCCGGCCCTTCTATCGCTTCTATTACGCCAGCATCGTTAAGGTGGAGAAGACCGGCCCGCGCACGGTGCGCTTCACGTTTTCCGAACGGAACAACCGCGAACTGCCGCTGATCGCCGGTCAGATCCCGATCCTGCCCAAGCACTATTGGGAGAGCCGCGAGTTCGACCGCACGACGCTGGAACCGCCGCTGATCAGCGGGCCCTACAAGATCGCCAGTTTCGAAGCCGGGCGCTTCGTCGTCCTCGAGCGGATCGCCGACTATTGGGGCAAGGACCTGGCGGTGAACGTCGGCCAGAACAATTTCGATCGCATCCGTTACGACTATTATCTCGACGAGACGGTGATCCGCCAGGCGCTGAAGGCCGGGCAGATCGACTTCCGGGCGGAGAATCAGGCTAAGGCCTGGGCTCTCGACTACGACGTGCCGGTGGTGCGTGAGGGTTGGCTGAAGAAGGAAGCCCTGCCCCACAAGCGGGGCACCGGCATGCAAGCCTTCGCCATGAACACCCGGCGGGCGCCCTTCGACAACCGCAAGCTTCGCGAAGCGCTGGCCTACGCGTTCGATTTCGATTGGACCAACCGCAACCTGTTCTTTGGCACCTACGCCCGGACGACCAGCTATTTCTCCAATTCCGAACTCGCCTCCTCCGGCCTGCCGGCGGGCGAGGAACTGGCGCTGTTGGAGCGGTTCCGCGACCGCCTGCCGCCCGAGGTTTTCACCCAGCCCTACGTCGTGCCGACGACAGATGGCACGGGCTGGCCGCGGGCCAATCTGCAACGGGCCTTCCAGCTTTTGGACGAAGCGGGATATGCGGTTCGCGACATGCGCCTGGTCAACAAACAGACCGGCCAGCCGCTGCGCTTCGAAATTCTGCTAGTCTCGCCCACCTTCGAGCGCATCGTCCTGCCCTTCAAGCGCAACTTGGCGCGGCTGGGTATCGATGTCGGCATCCGGCTGGTCGATCAGTCGCAATACATCAACCGCATCCGCGCTTACGATTTCGACGTGATGATCGGTGGCTGGGGACAGTCCGAATCGCCCGGCAACGAGCAACGGGAATACTGGAGCACGGCTGCCGCCACACAACCCGGCTCGCGCAACTACATCGGCGTGCAGGATCCCGTCGTCGATGCCCTGATCGAAGAGGTCGTCACCGCGCCCGACCGGGAATCCCTGGTGACCCGGACGCGCGCGCTGGACCGCGTGCTGCTGTGGGGCCACTACGTGATCCCCAACTGGCATTCGCGTACCGACCGGGTTCTCTACTGGGACAAATTCGCCAAGCCTGATGTCGTGCCCGACCGCGGCACCGATACGTCCTTTTGGTGGTATGACCCGGCCAAGGCGGCGGCCCTGCAAGCCCGCCTGCCCACCGGCGGCGCCGATGCGGCCCGGGCCGACGGGCCCGATATCCGCACGATCGTCGCCGTCGTCATCGGGCTGGGGCTGTTGGCTTGGTTCGCCTGGCGCCGCGCCTTCGGCTCGAAGACGGGAACATCCGACACAAGGAGTCCAGGCTGATGTTCGCCTACATCGTGCGCCGCCTGTTGCTGATCCCGCCGACCTTGCTCGGCATCATGCTGATCAGCTTCGTCATCATTCAGGCCGCTCCCGGCGGTCCGGTCGAACAGATGATCGCCCAGCTCACCGGTACCGGCCCGTCCATCACCGAACGGGTGAGCCAGTCCGGGGGCGGCGAGACCCTGCGATCGACCGCCGGCAGCCGCGATGCCACCGGCTCCGCCGGCAAGTATCGCGGCGCCCAAGGGCTGGACCCGGAGTTCATCAAGGAACTGGAACGCATGTACGGCTTCGACAAGCCCATGCACGAACGCTTCCTGCAAATGCTGGCGAATTACGTCACCTTCGATTTCGGCAACAGCTTCTTCCGCGACCGTTCGGTGGTCGATCTGGTGATCGATAAGATGCCCGTATCGATCTCCCTGGGCGTTTGGACGACGCTGATCGTCTATCTGATATCGATTCCCCTCGGCATCATGAAGGCCGTGCGCGACGGCAGCCGCTTCGACGTCTGGACCAGCGGCCTGATCGTTGTCGGCAATGCCATCCCGAGTTTTCTGTTCGCCGTTCTGTTGCTGGTGCTATTCGCCGGCGGCAGCTATTTCGACTGGTTCCCGCTGCGCGGTCTGACCTCGGAAAATTGGGATGAGCTGACCTGGCCGGCGCGCATCCTCGACTATTTCTGGCATCTGACGCTACCCATCGTATCGATGGTGATCGGCGGCTTTGCCACCCTGACCATGCTGACCAAGAATTCCTTCCTCGATCAGATCAACCAGCAATACGTTATCACCGCGCGCTCCAAGGGCCTGGCCGAACGCCGGGTGCTTTACGGCCATGTCTTTCGCAACGCCATGCTGATCGTCATCGCCGGCTTCCCTTCGGCCTTCATCAGCGTGCTGTTCACCGGCGCCTTGTTGATCGAGGTGATCTTCTCCCTCGACGGGCTCGGCCGCCTGGGTTTCGAAGCCGCCTTCAATCGCGACTATCCGGTGATGTTCGGCACCCTGTTCTTTTTCTCGCTGCTCGGACTACTGATGCAGCTGGTCGGCGACCTGATGTATCACATCGTCGATCCGCGCATCGATTTCGAGGCGCGGGGCTAGGGGTGGGGCACGCAACATGATCGCCAGCACCCTGCCCTTGCCCGCCACGCCCCGGCGGAAAAATCCCATCGCCGAACGCCGCTGGGCCAATTTCAAGGCCAACCGGCGCGGCTTCTGGTCCCTCTGGATATTCCTGGTCGTTTTCATCGTTACGCTGTTTGCGGAATTCGTCGCCAACGACAAGCCGTTCCTGGTCGTCTACGAAGGCACCTTCTACACACCGATCTTCAAGGCCTATCCGGAAACCCAGTTCGGCGGCACCTTCGCCACCGAGGCCGATTATCGCGATCCGGTGGTGGCCAAGCTGATCGGCGATAAGGGCTGGATGTTCTGGCCGGCCGTTCGCTATAGCCACGTCACGGTCGCTTGGGATTTGGCAACGCCGGCGCCCTCGCCGCCCGATGCCACCCACTGGCTGGGCACCGACGATCAGGCCCGCGACGTGGTGGCCCGCCTGATCTACGGTTTTCGCATTTCGGTGCTGTTCGGTTTCGCGCTGACCGTCGTCAGCGCCATTATCGGCGTTACCGCCGGCGCCATGCAGGGCTATTTCGGTGGCTGGGTCGATCTGTTGTTCCAGCGGTTCATCGAAATCTGGGGCACCCTGCCCACCCTCTACCTGCTGATTATCCTGGCCAGCATTGTCGAGCCCAATTTTTGGTGGCTGTTGGGCATGATGCTATTGTTCTCCTGGATCGGTTTCGTCGGCGTCGTGCGCGCCGAGTTCCTCAAAGTGCGCAATTTCGATTATGTGCGCGCCGCCCGCGCACTGGGCGCCGGCAATGCCGTGATCATGTTCCGCCACATCCTGCCCAACGCCGTGGTTGCCACGACGACGTTCATGCCCTTCGTCCTAGCCGGTTCGGTGACGACGCTGACCTCGCTCGATTTCCTAGGCATTGGCTTACCGCCGGGATCGGCGTCCCTGGGCGAGCTGCTCGCCCAGGGCAAGGCCAACCTACAGGCGCCTTGGCTGGGCCTTACCGGCTTCTTCGTCCTTGCCTTCATGTTGAGCCTGCTGACCTTCATCGGCGAAGCAGTGCGCGACGCTTTCGATCCACGAAAGATTTTCCGATGACAGAGGACGCGACCACCCCGCGCGGCGACCCGCCCTTGCTGGCGGTCGAAGACCTGTCGGTGGCCTTCGGCAAGGGCGAGCGGGCGACGACAGCGGCCGTAGGCGTCAGCTTCACCATCGAGCCGGGCCAAACGCTCGGCGTCGTCGGCGAAAGCGGATCGGGCAAGTCAGTGACGGCGCTGTCCATCATGCGCCTTCTGCCCTATCCGCTGGCGCATCATCCGAAGGGCAGCATCCGCTTTCGCGGCGAGGAATTGTTGAGCGCGCCGGAATCGCGGCTGCGCCAGATCCGCGGCAACGAAATCGCCATGATCTTCCAAGAGCCGCTGACCTCGCTCAACCCGCTGCAAACCATCGAACGTCAGGTCAGCGAGGTGCTGCTGGTCCACAAGCTGATGCGCCGCGAACAGGCCCGCGCCCGGACCATCGAACTCTTGCACCTGGTCGGATTGGACGACGCGACCCAACGCCTGGACGCCTTCCCACATGACTTTTCCGGCGGCCAGCAGCAGCGCATCATGATCGCCATGGCGCTCGCCAACGAGCCCGACCTGCTGATCGCCGACGAACCGACGACGGCGGTCGACGTCACCATCCAAGCGCAAATCCTTAAACTCTTGAAGGAATTGCAGGCGAAGATGGGCATGGCCCTGATGCTGATCACCCACGATCTGGGCATCGCCCGGCGCATGTCGGACCATGTCTGCGTGATGAGCCAGGGCCATATCGTCGAACAGGGCCCCACCGAACAGGTCTTCGAACGTCCCCAGCACGACTACACCCGGCGCCTGCTGGCCGCCGAACCGAAGGGCCAGCCGCAAGCCGCGAAGCCGAACGCCCCGGTGGTCGCCGAGGCGGCGGATCTGCGCGTCTGGTATCCGATCAAGCGCGGCATCATCCGGCGTGTCGTCGGCCACGTGAAGGCGGTGGACGGCGTCACGCTCGCTATCCGCCAGGGCCATACCGTCGGCGTCGTCGGCGAAAGCGGCTCGGGCAAGAGCACACTGGGCCGCGCGCTGATCCGGCTGGAACAGTCCGCAGGTACGCTCAAGTTCGAAGGCCAGGACATCGGCAAGCTGGGCGGCAAGGCGTTGCGCCCCTTGCGCCGCCAGATGCAGATCGTCTTCCAGGACCCCTACGGCAGCCTGAGCCCGCGCCTGTCCATCGGCCAAATCGTCGGCGAAGGTCTTGGCATCCATGACATCGGCAAGAACGACGACGACCGCCGCGATCTGGTGGCCCAGGCCTTGAAGGAAGTCGGCCTGACGCCCGAGATGATGGACCGCTATCCCCACGAATTCTCCGGCGGCCAGCGGCAGCGCATTTCCATCGCCCGCGCCCTGGTGCTCAGGCCGCGCTTCATCGTGCTCGACGAGCCGACCAGCGCGCTCGACATGTCGGTGCAGGCGCAGATCGTCGAGTTGCTGCGCGACCTGCAGAAGCGCTACGACCTGGCCTATCTGTTCATCAGCCACGACCTGCGCGTCATCCGCGCCATGGCCCACGACGTCATCGTCCTGCGCCGCGGCAAGGTCGTCGAAGCGGGGCCGGCCGATCGGATTTTCGCCGCGCCGCGCGAAGCCTATACCCGCGCCCTGCTGGCCGCCGCCTTGGAATTGCGGGCCGACGAAAGCGGCGTGGTCGCTCGCTGACGTGTCGATCCTGTTTCATATCCGCATCGGCCCAGCGGAGCCCTGGACCGACGGCCTGCGCGCCGAAATGCCCGGCGAGGACATCCGCCTGTGGCCCGACGCCGGCGATCCCGCGGCGGTGGAATTCGCCGTCACCTGGCGTCACCCGGCCGGATTATTCCAACAGTTCCCCAACCTGAAGGGCATCTTCTCCATCGGCGCCGGGGTCGATCATATCCTCTGCGATCCCGATCTGCCGCCCGGCGTCCCGGTCATCCGGCTGGTCGATCCGGTGCTCGATGGCGACATGACGCTGCACGTCGTGCATCGGGTCATCCATTACCATCGTGGCTATCACCGCTATCCCGACCTGCAACGGGCCGCCCGCTGGGAAAAGGTGCCCTTTCCCGAGTCAGGCGAATGGCGGATCGGCGTCATGGGTTTGGGCCGCCTCGGCGGTCGCGCCGCGACGACCCTGGCCAGCCTCGGCTTCGCCGTTGCCGGTTGGAGCCGCACGGCCAAGGCGATCCCTGGCATCGCCTGCTTCGCCGGCGATGCACAGCTGCCGGCCTTCCTGGCCCGCAGCCAGATTCTCGTCTGCCTGCTGTCGTTGACTCCCGAGACCGCCAACATCGTCGACCGCAACGTCTTGCAGCAACTGCCGCAGGGCGCCTTCGTCATCAACACGGCGCGCGGCGGCCATGTAGTCGAGCCCGACCTGATCGCCGCCCTGGACAGCGGCCATATCGAGCGCGCCAACCTGGACGTCTTCGCCGCCGAACCGCTGCCGCCCGACAGCCCCCTGTGGCACCACCCCGGGATCGACGTGACGCCGCACGTCGCGGCGCGGGTCAACCCGCGCTCGGCCTGCCGCATCTTCGCCGCCGGCATGCGCCACCTGCGCGCCGGCGAATCCCATCCCGACACCATCGACCGGGCGCGCGGCTACTAGCTGTTCAGTCCCGCCCTGGGGCTGCCCTATCTGCCTCTAGACATTTTTTCCCATTCCTATGAAATTGCGGAGCCATCTGCGGGTTGTCCAGCGCCCATACATCTCCTGTATAATGGGCGCAGGATTGTCGACTGTCGAACGGGGGGAGAAACCATCATGCGATCGTTCATCGCCACAGCCGCGTCGCTCGCGGTTCTGATTGCCACGCCATTGACCTTTGGGTCATCGGCCCTGGCCGCCGACGCGGCTTCCAACATGCTCGCCGGGCCGTGCGCCAATTGCCACGGCACCGACGGCCGTTCGCCCGGACCCATTCCGTCCATTGCCGGCATACCCTTCACCGTGCTCAAGGCACAGCTCGATGCCTTCCGTAACGGCCTTAACCCCAGCGCGACGGTCATGACCCGCCTCGCCAAGGGTTTCACCGAGGCCGAGGTGGAAACCTTGGCCCGGCATTTTTCCGAAATGAAGAAGTAAGGGGGCCGCCATCATGACCACACTCAATCGCCGCCGTGCCCTGCGTCTCATCGGCTCCTCGGCCCTGCTCGCCAGTGCCGGCGGCTTGGCCATGCCCTCCATCTCGCGCGCCGCTTCCGGCCACGTAGTGGTCATCGGCGGCGGCTTCGGCGGTGCCACGGCGGCACGCTACATCAAGCACGCCGACGCCAACATCCGCGTCACCCTGGTCGAACCGGCGCAGCGCTTCTACACCTGCCCGTTCAGCAATCTCTATCTTGCCGGGCTGCGTTCCTTCGAATCCATCGGCCACGGTTACGCCGGCCTGCGCGCCGCCGGGGTCGAGGTGGTCCACGCCATGGCCGAGGACATCAACGCCCAACAACGCACGGTGCGCCTCGCTGGCGGTCAGACGTTGAGCTACGACCGGCTGGTGCTGTCGCCGGGCATCGACATCCGCTGGGGCGCCCTCGCCGGCTACGACGAAGCAGCGGCGGAAAAGGCCCCCCACGCCTGGAAGGCGGGAACGCAGACGCAATTGCTCAAGGCGCAGCTCGAAGCCATGCCCGACGGCGGGCTATTCGTGCTGGTCGCCCCCGACAATCCCTTCCGCTGCCCGCCCGGCCCCTATGAGCGGGTCAGCATGATCGCCCATTATTTCAAGACCAATAAGCCGCGCTCCAAGATCCTGGTGCTCGACGCCAAGGAGAATTTTTCCAAACAGCCCCTGTTCCAGGACGGCTGGAAAGCGGTCTATGGCGACATGATCGAATGGGTTCCGCAATCGAAGGACGGCAAGGTAGTACGCGTCAACGCCGCGACCCTGGAGGTGGAAACCGAATTCGGCGGCAAGCACAAGGCCGCCGTGCTCAACGTCGTTCCGCCGCAAAAGGCCGGCGCCATCGCCGACCGGGCCGGCGTCACCGCCGAAAACGGCTGGGTGCCCGTCGATCCGCGCAGCTTCGCCTCGGCCAAGGACCCCAACATCTACGTCGTCGGCGACGCCACCGTCGCCGCCCCGATGCCCAAATCAGGCTTCTGCGCCAATGCCCAGGGCAAGGTTGTCGCCGCCGCCGTTGCCGCCGCCCTCGACGGGCGGGAAGCACCGGCGCCGCTGTGGCTGAACACCTGCTACAGCCTGATCTCGCCCGACTATGGGATTTCGGTTGCCGGCGTCTATCGCGTCATCGACGGAAAAATCGCCGAAGTGCCAAGTTCCGGCGGCGTCAGCCCGCGCGATGCCGACGCTGCCTTCCGTCGCAGCGAGGCGCAGTATACACAGGGCTGGTATTCCGCCATCACCCAGGACACCTGGGGCGCGGCCTAGGCCCGGGATCGTCGCCGTCGCTGGCAAGGCCAAGTGACGCCATGGAGGCGAAGACCCAAGTGGCGGTCGCCGGACTCGTCCTCGGCATCCTGTTCGGCGCGCTGGCGGAGCGCACAGGCTTTTGTCTGATGCGCGGCCTGCAATCCTGGTGGACCCGAGGCGACCGTAGCGTCATCGCCGCCTTCGCCCTGGCCCTGGCCGTTGCCGTCGCCGGCACCCAGGCGATGGCCATCGGCGGTTGGATCGATCCCAGTCAATCGCTTTACCTGCGCTTGCCCGCGACCTGGCTGCTGGTGCCGGCCGGAGGTCTGCTGTTCGGCTACGGCATGGTCGCGGCCAACGGCTGCGGGGCACGGGCGCTCGTCCTGCTTGGCGGCGGCAACTTGCGTTCCTTCGTCGTGCTCGTCTGCCTCGGCGTTTCCGCCTATGCCGTGCTGACCGGGGTCCTGGCGCCGCTGCGCCTGTGGCTGGTGGGGTCCGTCCAAGCCACCATCCCGGCGCTGACCCTACCGGCGCTCATCGCCCGTCTCGGCCTGGAGCCAGGGATAGCGACGGGAATTGTCACCGGCATCGCCATCCTCGCCCTGCTGGCCTTTGCTCTACGCGACCCGGCGCACCGCCCGCCGGCCCGCCAGCTCTGGGGCGCGCTGGCCATCGGCGCCTTGGTGCCGCTTGGCTGGCTGGCGACCAGCGTGCTCGGCGCGGACGATTTCGATCCCGCGCCGCTCGTCTCCCTGACCTTCGTCGCCCCCGTCGGCGCGGCGCTGCAATACCTGATGATCGCCACCGGCGCGTCCTTCGATTTTGCCATCGCCAGCGTCGCCGGGGTCCTGCTCGGCGCCGCCGTGGCGGCGCGGCTGGCGGGCACTGCTGTCCTGCGCGGCTTCGATGGACCGCGCCACATGCTGCGCCTGATGGCCGGCGGGGCGTTGATGGGTATCGGCGGGGCGCTGGCGCTCGGCTGTTCCATCGGCCAGGGCCTCACCGGCCTTTCGACCTTGGCCCTGCCGTCGCTCATGGCCGCCGCCGGCATTCTTGCCGGGGCCCGGTTCGCCTTGAAAGGCCGGCTCGCCTTGGCCACTTTATGATGGCGAAGATGCCCCGGGGCGCCGGCGGCGCGACCATGGAGCAAGGAATGGCATTGAACCTATCGCGGCGGTCTGCCCTGCGGGGCGCTGGCCGGCTAGCCGCCGGCATGGTCGCCGTGGCAACGGGCGTGCCGGTCGGCTTCGTCTCGGCTGCCGTACCGCCGCGCTGGTGGGAACGCATTGAATCGGCCCGGGCCGCCGTCGGCACCGCCACGCCCATCGAGCGCGGCATCGGGCTCGATCTGCCCCTGCTATCGGAGGACGGGTCCAACGTGCCGCTGACCGTCACCGTCGATAGCCCGATGAGCGAGGTGAACTTCGTGCGCGACA
This sequence comes from Asaia bogorensis, assembly GCA_945878455.1. GTDB lineage: Bacteria > Pseudomonadota > Alphaproteobacteria > Rhodospirillales > CAMCUA01 > CAMCUA01. The sequence continues at coordinate 13,761 of CAMCUA010000033.1, forward strand.
TCCACCTGTTTGCCATCCGCAATCCGACGCCCGAGATCGCCGTCCTGCGCCTGCGCCCGGTCCTCGGGCGCGCCACAATTGCTACGCGATTGCGCCTCGGCGAAACCCAGACGGTCGGCGCCATCGCCCGGATGAGCAGCGGCGAAATCCGGGTGGCGGGGCGCGAGGTGCAGGTCACCACCAGCGGCTGCTTCATTCGCGCCGACGCGGTTACCACTGACGAGATGACGCCGCGGATCAGGGTTCCGACCCGCTTTAGCGCCAACACGCCGGCCGAAATTGTTACCCAGATCGCCCATCCGATGGAAACCGGCCTGCGGCCGGATGCCACCGGCAATCTGCTTCCACAGCGCATCGTCACGACCTTCGCGGCGATGCTGGACGGCCAGCCGGTGTTGGAGGTCGAGCTGTTCCGCTCCGTCGCCGCCAATCCCTATTTTCGTTTCTTCCTGGCCCCCCGGCAGGCCGGGCGCCTGGCTTTCGCCTGGACCGAAGACTCCGGCCGACGCGCCACGGCGAACGCGGATGTTGCCTTGGGTTGATCGGCACTGGCCCCCAGCGGCCCGAATATTTCCCCGAGGCCGCCGAGGATTACGTCCTAGTTGATTGTTCTGCCTAACGGTGCAAGCATCCTTACCGCGCCTGCTTCAGCGATCAATGAAATAACAATCGCGCTAACGCGATGAATGATCGCTACCCGTTACGTTCGCAGGACAGATCACACACGGAGAAGGAAACACACCATGCCGATAAAAATACCGGGTACCCTATTTACAGCGATAGCCGGCCTGGCGCTCGCGGGCGCGATGGGCGTATCCGCCGCGGCCTTGGCGCAGAACAAGAACATAACGGTCGTTGTTGAAGATGAGCCGGAGAACCTCGACAGTTGCAATACAACCCGTTCCACGATGGGACGTATCGTTAAGGTCAACATCATCGAGAGCTTGGTCATGCTCGACCCGGCTACCGCTTCGCTCACGCCGCGCCTTGCCACGTCCTGGCAACAGGTTAGCGATAAGGTCTGGACCTTTAAGCTACGCAGCGGGGTGAAGTTCTCCGACGGCGAGCCGTTCACCGCTGCTGCCGTGGTTCAATCCTTCGAACGGACCTTCAACAGCCCCACGATCACATGCGAAACCCGTGCCAAGATCGGCGGCGTGAAGTTCTCCGCCAAGGCGCTCGACCCCCTGACGCTCGAGATCACCACGGTCAACTCGGAGCCTATTTTGCCGGTTCGCATGAGCCTGGTTGGAATCGAGTCCCCGAAAACGCCGAAAGATAAGCTGGTCAACAACCCGGTCGGCACCGGACCCTACGTTTTGGACCGCTTCAACCCTGGCAAAGATCTCGTTCTCAAGCAAAACCCGATCTATTGGGGCCCGAAACCGATCGTCGAACAGGCGTCATACATCGTCCGAAAAGAGTCCTCTGTTCGCGCTGCAATGGTCAAAGTCGGCGAGGCCGATCTATCGCCCAACATCGCCGTACAGGATGTCAACGATCCAACCACCGATTTCAGCTTCTTGAATTCCGAATCGACCCGGCTACGCATCGATTCCATGACTCCGCCGCTTAACGACAAGCGGGTGCGCTTGGCCTTGAACTACGCCGTCGACCGGAATGCCATCAAAGGCACGATCATGTCGAAGGATGTCCTGCATGCCGCCCAATTGGTGGTGCCGAGCATCCCTGGCCACAACCACGAAATTGACAAGCAAATCCGTCCCTACGATCCGGCCAAGGCCAAGCAGCTGTTGGCGGAAGCCAAGGCCGCCGGCGCGCCCGTCGACAAAGAGATAACCCTCTTCTGCCGTATGGCGCAGTTCCCGAACGCCGAGGAATTGATGGAGGCCCTGCTGGGTTACTTCAAGGCGGTCGGCTTCAATATGAAGCTCCAATGTGTGGAACCTGCCGAACACAGTGCCACACAAAATAAGCCTTTTACCGAAAATCGCCTGCACGTTTTCCAAGATCAGCATGATAACAACAACGGCGATCCGACCTTCACGGTCTTTACCAAGTACACCTGCGAAGGCCGCCAATCGACCGTCTGCGACAAAGCCATCGACGACCTGGAAAAGCGGGCCTCCACCACGCCCCTGGGGCCCGAGCGGGTCAGGCTCTGGGAACAGGTGCTGAAGCTCATCTACGAAGAAGCCCACGATGTTACATTGTATCACATGGTCGGCTATTCGCGAGTCGGTAAGCGATTGAATTTCAAGCCTTCTATCGCGACCAACAGCGAAGTCCCACTTGAACAGATATCGTTCAAGTAATCATTCGTCACCCTCGGCCGCCGGGGCGTCTTCACCGACGCTCCGGCGTGCCCGGGATCGATGAATGTCCGCCTGGCTGGCGATAGGCGCCCTCAATGGGCTGATCGCGGTTGCCGCCGGCGCCTATGGCCATCACGCCCTGGCCGCATCCGAACCCTACTTCCGCGACTCCTTCGCCATTGGCGTCGATTACCAGATGTGGCACGCCCTGGCCTTGTTGGCCGTCGCCTGGCTAGCCGACCGGCGGCCGGGCCGCCTCGCCGTTGCTATAGCCGGCTGGCTCTTTACCTTGGGCATCGTGCTGTTTTCCGGCAGCCTTTATCACTTGGGCCTGACGCAGACGACGTTGATCGTCGGCGCGGCGCCGGTGGGCGGCATGCTGCTCATCGCCGGCTGGGCCGCTCTTGTAGGGGTCGCCCTGGATAGGCGCTGAGAGCCCTCAGTCAGCGGCGCCGGCGGCGTAACGTCCACGGGAGAGGACGTCCATCCGCTCCGCCATTCCCTGGCGTTCCTCTTCCAATTCCACCGGCAGCCGGTCGCCGAATCGGGCGAACAAGCTGCAAATGTCCTCGGCCTCGCCGATGCCCGCGTCGGTGTCGACGGCCATCAGCTTATCGAAGGTGGCGCGCGGAAAATCGAGGCCGTTCCACTCGATATCCGGGAAGCGCGGCATCATGCCGAAGGGACTTTCGACAGCCAGGCCACGGCCGTGAACGCGATCGACGATCCACTTCAACACCCGCATGTTTTCGCCGAAACCCGGCCAAATGAATTTGCCGTTCTCGTCCTTGCGGAACCAATTGACCCGGAAGATGCGCGGCGGCTGTTTCAGCTTGCCACCGAGGTCGAGCCAATGGCGCCAATAGTCGGCCATGTTGTAGCCGCAGAAGGGCAGCATCGCCATCGGATCGCGGCGGATCGCCGACTGATTGTCCGCCGCCGCGGTCGCCTCGGAACCCATGGTCGCGGCCAGGAACACGCCGTGCTGCCAGTCGAAGGCTTCGAAGGTTAGCGGATAGGTGTGGCTCAACCGCCCGCCGAACAGGAAGGCATCGATCGGCACGCCCCTGGGATCTTCGGCGGCGGCATCGTAGCTCGGACACAAGTGAGCCGGCGCCGTGAAGCGCGAATTGGGGTGCGCCGCCGGACGGCCGCAACCGGGCGTCCAGTCCTGGCCCCGCCAATCGATCAGATGCGCCGGCTGCGGCCCATCGATGCCTTCCCACCAGACGTCGCCGTCGTCGGTCAGGGCCACGTTGGTGAAGACGCAATCGCGCGTCAGCGTGTTCATCGCATTGGGGTTGGACTGCCGGGATGTGCCCGGCGCCACGCCGAAGTATCCTGCCTCGGGATTGATCGCGTACAGCCGGCCGTCAGCCCCCGGTTTGATCCAGGCGATGTCGTCGCCGACGGTCCGCACCTTCCACCCGGCGAAGCCTTCCGGCGGGATCAGCATGGCCAGATTGGTCTTGCCGCAGGCGCTAGGGAAAGCCGCTGCGACATAGGTGATTTCGCCTTCCGGGCTTTCCAGACCAAGGATCAACATGTGTTCGGCCAACCAGCCTTCGTCGCGGGCCATGGCCGAAGCGATGCGCAGCGCGAAGCACTTCTTGCCGAGCAAGGCATTGCCGCCATAGCCGCTGCCATAGGACCAGATGGCCCGTTCCTCAGGGAAATGGACGATGTACTTGGTCTCGTTGCATGGCCAGGCAACATCGGCCTGGCCGGGGGCCAGCGGCGCGCCGACCGAATGCAGGCAGGGCACGAAGGCACCGTCGCCCAAGACGTCGAGTACTGCCTGGCCCATGCGGGTCATGGTACGCATGCTGACGGCGACATAGGGCGAATCGGTCAACTGCACGCCAATATGGGCGATGGTCGAGCCGAGCGGCCCCATGCTGAAAGGCACGACATACATCGTCCGCCCGCGCATGCTGCCGGCGAACAGGCTGGCCAGCTTCGCCTTCATCTCGTCTGGCGCCATCCAATTGTTGGTCGGGCCGGCATCGGCCTCGTGGCGCGAACAGATATAGGTGCGATCCTCGACCCGGGCGACGTCGCCGGGGTGGGAGCGGGCCAGGAAACACCCCGGACGCTTTTCGGCATTGAGCGGGATGAACGTACCGGTGTCGACCAATCGGCCACACAGCGCCGCATATTCCGCCGCGGACCCATCGCACCAATGAATCGACTCAGGCGTGCAAAGGGCGGCCATCTCCGCGACCCAGGAAACAAGCCCC